>NZ_CP194516.1:0-302925 GCF_050931845.1 Poriferisphaera sp. WC338 | reverse complement strand
TCGCTGCGTGGCGTCATCGGTTTTGGAGGAACAGTGTGCAAGTAAATGGAAAAAGCTACATCGATAGATATACATGTTTCGCATGGGGTCCGAGAAGATGATGGATCGCGGAATGTGGCTTAGTAATGCGGCGGCTTTTCGTCTTTGAGTGTCGCATCGCCACCCATGACAGCGATTTTATTGCCGTGTTCGGAAAGCTGGGTATGCAGACGCTGATTCTCACGGTTTAGCCGCTGCACCTCGCCATTTAAGCCGCAAATAACTCCATCTAGATCTGCGATGGTCTGTTCCATAAATGCGATCTTCTCTTCAATCTGCATGATGCGTTTTTCGGCTTCCATACGATTATTGTAATCATGAAGGGAGGGGATGTGCAGTCATGTGTGGATGAAAAATAAAAAGATACGATTTGGTTTTCCCGTAGAACGAGGGGCTAGGCAGGTTAAAGGGTGGTGATACGGTTCTCGGCCCTTGATTCAGCATAAAAACCGTGCGAATAAAGATGCTAGCCGCTAGCATAAAAAAAGATGATTGCACCACTGATACCAAATAATGAAGCGGAACGGCTGGCCGATCTGCAAGCACTACGCATCCTAGACACGCCGGAGGAGGAGCGATACCAGCGCGTGATCCGAATGGCATCGTCCACAGCGGAGGTACCGATTGCATACATTGCAATGATCGACTCGGATCGACAATGGCTCAAGGCAAAATGTGGACTGACGTTTACGGAAACAGGGCGAGATGTTTCGTTTTGTGGACATACGATTTTGCAGGATGAGCCGCTGATTATTCCGAACACAACGCTTGATCCACGGTTTCAAAATAATCCATTGGTAAAGAGCGAACCACACTTGCGGTTTTATGCAGGATTTCCATTGAAGGGCCCAGAAGGATACAACGTGGGGACATTGTGCATTGCGGATATAAAACCACGAAACCTGAGCCCGAAACAGTTGGCGATGATGATGGAGTTAGCATCGCTGACTGAACAAGAATTACATCTCGTTGATTTGGTTGAGTCGCAACATGAATTGCTGAGTACGAAGTCGCGGTTACTTGAAGCACAAGGCAAGCTTAACAGCGAGTTACAAGATGCGTCAGAGTATGTGAAGTCATTGATCCCTGATCCCATTCGACACGGCTTGCCACTTGAAGGGCAACATTCCGATACAGAAGTATCACCGATTACTACGGATTGGGTTTATCTTGCATCAAGTGTATTGGGCGGCGACTTGTTCGGATACCATGAAGTTGAGCCGGGCAAGATTGCAATTTATCTTCTGGATGTTTGTGGGCATGGGGTATCTGCATCACTCTTGGCGGCAACGGCCTTTCATGCAATCCGTAACCAAACGCTGCCAAAAACGCTGTTCGATGATCCAACACAAGTGCTTGAATCTTTGAATCGCGCGTTTCCGATGCAACGACATCAGCATAAGTTTTTTACATTGTGGTATGGCGTTTATAACGAAGCCAATCGGTCACTTCATTATGCTGCAGCGGGACATCACCCCGCAACACTGTTCTTACCGGGATCAGAAGAACCCATGTTATTAGGGTCACCTAATTTTATGATTGGTGCGATGGACCCTGAAGCTTTTGAGGTTGAAGCGGAGCAAATGACAATCCCGGCAGGATCGATACTATATGTGTTTTCCGATGGGCTATTTGAGATCAAGGAGAAGCAAGCAGGACCGTTATTGGGACTAGAAGCTTTTAACCGGGTACTTGCTGCAGATCATCATTGCCCTTTGGATGCGATCATCCGTGAGCTTCAAGTTTACTTGGCCAATGATACCTTCCCCGACGACCTCTCGCTGCTCAAAGTAACCTTCAACTAATAATTCGCACCGGGGTGGTTTTGAACCTACAATCTGGCTTTCGACCAAACAACCAATCTATTTTTTATGGAGTTTAAATATGGCACGTGCAGTCGCCTCACACATTCTGGTTAAGACTGAAGAAGAAGCACTTGATCTGAAAAAACAGATCGAGGGCGGCACAGAATTCGCTGAACTTGCGAAAGCACATTCATCCTGCCCTTCGGGTGCCGCTGGCGGTTCATTGGGTGAATTTTCGCAAGGCGATATGGTCCCTGAATTTGACGCGGTCGTGTTTGGTGACCTACCAATCAATCAGGTTTCTGAGCCAGTGAAAACACAGTTTGGCTATCATCTACTCATCGTTGAAAAACGTGTGATGTAGCCCTCTGAAAACTTCATCCCTAAGTGACACCATTTCGTCATAAATACATTTGCCCTCGAAATTGATGTCGTAGCGAACAACAAATTGATGATCAAAAAAACGATCCGCATGATGTGGGTCGTTTTTCTTTGGCTATATTGAGATGTAGAAAATCATCTAATACATAATTAAACAAAAATATTCTATACATGAACCGTGAGGAGACTGTTGCGCGCATCACTGATGGCAACGGCGGTGCGTTGCCGTTGAATGAAGTAATTGATTTCGGTGTAGCCAACAGACTCAAGCATGTCCAAAGCTTCTTCCCATTGAGCACCAACACGATTAGGAATATGAGCATCGGATCCAATAACAACCGGAATGTCACGATTCTGCATTTCACGCAGTATTTCTGAGCCCGGATTCATTTCAGCAATTTTTTTATGAATACCAGAGGTATTAAGTTCCATGGCACAACCCGTCGCAGCAACACGGTCGAGCATCGGGATGATGTCGGTCATAGCCTGATCAATATCCCAAACGTCCGGCATAAAATTCTTAATGAGATCGGGGTGTGACACACAATCGAACAAATCGCTCTCTGCAATTTTGGCGATTAGATCAAAATATATACGACGATTCTCGACCTCATCATCAACCTTATACTTTTCAAGATAGTAATCGGTTTGTGGATGGATTGAGCCAAGGCAGTAGTCGAAATCTGCCCAAGTAACCTGTTGTAGAAGATAATCTTCGAGTTCAGGAACGTAATCGAATTCCATACCGGTCAGAATATCAAGGTGGCCGGCAAATGCTTCGCGCACTTCATGGATCATGTCCAAGTATTCCTGGAACTGCTCTTCAAACATACGAACTTGTGGAGACCAGCCCCAAGGAAGGGGGTTGTGACAAGTAACGGTGTGCCCTTTGAAACCACGTTCTTCAGCGCGCATGGCATAATCCTTCACGCTGCCCTGTGCGTGCTTGCAGAGTTCCGTGTGCGAATGGGTTTCATATAAAACACGATCATTCATCGCGTGTCCTGCTTTCATCTTGCTTATAGAACGTTTGATTGTTGACTGGCATGCCGTCTACCGCTGCGTTTTATCATACACCTCTGCCACGCGGGACACCAAAAAAGCAAGTGGCTCAAGTATTTTTAACACGACAGACGGGCTATGGATCAATCTGCATGACCAGTAATGTTTGGTCATCTGCGGGACGTTGACCAGCTTCATGCTCGCGGACTCGGGCCATGATCGTCTTCACAGCACATGCCACTTCACCACTACAATCATGCAGCGCGGCTTCGACACCCTGTGTGCCAAAGAATGCGCCATCAGGGGCACGTGTTTCGGTGATGCCGTCAGTGTACATGACTAACGTTTGCCCTTTGCGCATGCGGATGACGACTTCTTCATAGTGCTGATCTTTGAAAAGCCCTAGCGGGAGCCCCCCGGCGTGATCCAGATGTTCCACAATGATCGCCTCACCATCTTCACGCTGATTGCGGTTCACGGCATAAAGAATGAGATTTTCGCCGCCGATTTCAATACCGTCCTCAACAAAACAATAAGCGAGAGGTTCGCCAATGCTTCGGAGCATCGGAGGGGGATGCCCTGCCCTGCTGTAACGAAGTGTCATATCTTTAGGGTCATACACACAGCAAAACGCGGTAACGAAGGTGTGCTGGATCTGTTTCTGATAGAGTTGATCGTTAATAAATTTCATAACCGCAGATGTGTTTTCGAACTCGCCCGAGTAGCCGGAGATCATGCTTTCAACCATCGCCATGACAACTGCTGCGGCCGGACCATGTCCTGATACATCGCCAACAAGCATACCAAGACGACCGTCTGGAGCTTCTCGGAAAAAGTACATATCGCCGCCAGCTTTGTCGTAAGTTTCGTACCTTGCAGCAAGGCGGATGCCGGGGATATCTGGCATTTCTTTTGGTAAAAGCGCGGCTTGAATTGCCGCAATGCGCTTCATTTCATTGTCGATCTCCCGTTTCGCGTCACGGAGTTGCTGCATCATGATGACTTGCCGCACCGTGCCACCAATGAGATTTGATTTAAGCAATCGATCTTCAACATCGTCATCATCAAAAGCATCATTGTCTTGGCTTATAACAATAGCCCAGTTATTAATTCTTCCTCTATCAAAAAGTGGGATAGCAAGCATTGATTGGTAATCACTAAACCGCATCCCTAGTACCGGATCGTCTGCAAGGTCAAGATTTTTGAGATGCGAAATACCAACATGCTCAATAATTCGTCCAAGAATGCCGCCATCATGCACCGTCATACCAGAACTATCTTGCCAATCCGGCAAGGTATGAGTTGCTGCAACATCCCCAACCTGCAGTGCCCGCGTCACACGATACTGACCTTCTTCTAGGCCTCGGCAAGAGAGGGAGATATAACCAATTTTCCGATCGCTGAATTCAATCCAATCTTCAGAAAAAACAGCAATAACCTCATCGGGCGTTTGTGCCTCACTGAGCGACTTCATCATCGCTAGCACTTTATCTATTCGATGATTCGTTGTGTCGTTCATGAGTAGCTCTTCTGATCCCCGGCGATTGTGAGATTTAACTATTTTACACATTCTCAAGCACTGCGCGATAGTGAACCTTACCGGCACGCAAATCAGCAATAGCGTGATTGACATCTTCCATCGGATAACGCTTTGTCATGGCACCAATGCTGTTAGCTTGCGAGAAACTAAGCATATCACGGATCCTGTTCGGACTGCCAATAGGACTACCAACGATCCCTCGCCCGCCACCGATAAGATTGAATACTTGCACACTAACGAGCTCGGTCATCACGCCAACGATACAAACCCGACCGCGCGGCCGTAGGATTTCCATATACTGATCCCACGGTAAACTTGCTCCAGCAGTCACCAAAATAAAATCGCATGATCTTTTCACATCTCTCAACGCATGTTGGTCACGATTGGGTACAAATGTATCCGCCCCTAGTTCGCGAGCTTCACCTTCCTTGGCGGCTGACCCAGAGAATGCGGTTACATGGCAGCCAAACGCCTTAGCGAATTGAAGTGCGAAATGCCCCAATCCACCAATACCTACAACTCCAACACGATCGCCGGGCTTAATATTGTTTTCAACCAGCGGATTGTAAACGGTGATTCCGCCACACATCATGGGCGCGACTTGCTCGCCATCCATACTCTCCGGGACAGGAATAGCAAAACGCCAATGACTTCGTATACGGTCACCAAAGCCGCCTCGGTGCCCCACAATGGTATCCTGCATGTGCATACACAAGTTGTGATCTCCACTGTCACACCATTCACATGCCATACACGAACCGCACTGCCAACCAATACCCACACGTTGCCCGACTTTCAAACGATCAACATTAGAACCAATTTCCGTTATTTCGCCGACCACTTCATGTCCAGGCACGATCGGGTATTGGCCGTTGCCCCATTCGTTATCAATCATGGCGAGGTCACTATGACAAATCCCGCAAAACTGTACTGCAACCTCTACTTCATCTGCTCCGAGTTTGCCTGCTTCGTATTCATAGGCTTCTAATTCAGAACCTGATTCTCTGGCAACATACGCCTTAACCATAAAAACAACTCCTCAGGCTTATATTTCATTTCAAAAATATCTGATTGATGCTATACGTCCTTACATAAGGGATGTATCACATTAGGCACAACAAGTTCACTTGCCGACAAACGCTTTCCCCAAGCGATGAAACACGCAAACCTGTCAAAGTTGCCAGAAAGATAGTTTGTGATCGCCATTTGATACAAGGAGTATATTTATGACGCTCAATGTGCAAGTTTTTTAAGCACACGTGTGATTTCCTTAGATACAATGCCTATTATTTCTTCGCGGACAAGGTCTCAGTATTAGCATTAAATATTGGTCTTCATTGGTCATTAGAAAACGGGAGCACCAACATGTCGATCAAGACAGCAACTTTTGCTGGAGGTTGTTTTTATAACCTTCAAGCACCATTCAAGCATGTTCCAGGTATTCATCGGATTGATACGGGTTATACCGGCGGCATCACACGCAATCCTACACACCAAGAAGTTGTTTCAAGAAACACTGGACACGCAGAAGCAATTCAAATCACATTTGAAGATTCACACATTACATTCAAGGAATTGCTTCGAATCTTTTTTCTAACGCATGACCCAACAACATTGAATCGTCAAGGGCCATTGCGCGGCACGCAGTTTCGATCAGAAATTTTCTATCACGATGAAAAACAGATGCAAGAAGCAATCGCCGCACGCCTCTACATTCAAAACCGTATTAGCAGACCCGCATGCCCGATCGTCACTGATATCTCGCCAGCAACAGCTTTCTACCCCGCGATTGAATCGCATACGCACACAAGCGAACTGGCCGCGATTTAAAGATCGTCGCTACAATCTTCTTCCGCCTTGGCCATCTTTTCGGCGATAACGCATCGCTCCTGATAGGATCGTTCATCTAAAATCGTACAGCTTTCTTCTACTTCATCAAACACCAACTTAAGTCGTCCAGAATCTAACCCACGTACCACACGTTCATACATCACGTCCATCTCACCAAGCTCCGTGCCATCGCGCGTAACAAATTCTTCAATCACACCTCGCAAAGCTTCGGCACTTAAACTACTGGTCGGTATTTCGATCATGATCATGTCCTTTACGACGCAGGCTGTGTCTTAGCTGACTCTGGCGACCTGCTCTGTTTAACCGTCAGTAGCACGTCAGCATAAAGCTGACTTTGAAGAAGAGCTACGCCGCATCTTAAGCCATGCAAACATCGTATTACGATTCCCTGCATACCAAAACGTGCAAGTCGTGAGTGCATCCTTGCAAGTTGACGATAGCGAGGCAAAATCTCGCCGGTTTCATTTACTCGCCAAGTACAATCTTCGAGATCACGATGTACACCATCTTGCAGGGCGCGGTTTTTGTCAGTCTCAGGATTATCCCATGCTTTGCCGCGATACTGTTTGATGTGGCCATAGTCGTGATTTTGATGCCCAACAGTGAGGTGGTTCGTCAGACAAACCATGGGAATACCAAGCTTCCAAGTACGATCGCACATCCAGTTATCCCAGCCGGGACGGCCAACAACAAAATCTGGAATTTTTAGCAATGATGATTCTTGCGGAAAGATGAAGTAGTCGATGCCGGTTTTGGGATGGAGCTGCCCTTGATCAGCGATGATTTGCCATAATTTGGCAACAGCATGTTCATCATCAAAATCAACTTCCCATTCAATATCCACATCCGTCCGCCGACCAACACAGAGAAAATCGTCACCTAGCTTGGACACATCCAAGTTGAATGATTGTGTGATGAGAATATCACCGTTGATATAGCCAAGGTAAGGTGTGGTTGCTTTTGCAGAAGCAAGCTGAAAGGCAGATGACAAAATCGGCGTGCCCAAATCACTCATGGCCACGTCAGGAATGTAAGTTGCACCAACTTCTTCCGCCATTTCTGCAATGCCTTCGTCCGTTCCCAGCAAAATCACCGGATGCCCTGCATGAACCCAACTGCGCACCGCGTTCCGCTGAATCACACCGCTGTGTCCTGTGAACGCCTTCGGCAGTGAAAACAATGTCACCTGGTCATTTCGCATTAAAACCTATCCCTCATCTTCTTCGGTCTTGCTCAACAACCCGCTAAACCAATATGAATCAATCGTTAACACAACATATACTTCAGAATGTGACTGTGTCTTTGCTGCACATCAAATACAGATTGGCCAAGATATCCGCAAAAATACGATATACATACTTTCGGCAGAACCGATTATAATCACTTGCAGAATCTTCCTCCCCCCTCACGCAATCAGGCAGTTAGCAACGTGACAGAAAAAAAACTTAGCCGCAGACAGTTTATCAGATCAGGGGCCTCATGCCTGTACGGAATCTCATTTCTGTTAACCGGTTGCGAGATGTATGAGCCGGTACCGGGAAGCAAACATCAATACACTTCAGTGCCACAAGGTGCTGATGTCAGTGATCAAATGATCCCACCAAATACAGCACATGCACCAGAAGAATCGATCTCTGGTAAGTGGGGATGGACTCCGGAGAAAAGCAAGTGGCGGCAGCAACAACTTGCGAAACAACGGGCGAAGGCGGGTGGTTCGAGTTATGGCACAAGCGTGAGTAGCAGTGCAACTTCACGCGGAGCGAAGACATATTACGTTGGCCATGTGAAAGTGATTGGGCGAAAGAGTTGGGCGCGTAAGGGACCAAATTTGGCTCGAGCGAACAAGATGGGACGGATCAATAAGATTACGGTGCATCATGATGGGATTCTGATGCCGAAGTGTTCGTATAGTATTGCGGCCAAGCGGATGGAATCGATCCGCGGCGGACATGCGAGCAGTTGGGCAGACATTGGGTATCACTACTGCATTGATCGCGATGGTCGCGTTTGGGAAGGCCGGCCGATTGATCTGCAAGGCGCCCATGTGAAGAAGCATAACCCGAACAATGTTGGCGTGATGGTGATGGGGCATTTCAATAAGCAGTCGCCATCGAAGCAACAGTTAAGGGCGCTGCCGCAGTTATTGAAAGCGTTGCAGGGGAAATATCGGATTAGCAAGAAGGGCGTGTTCACACATCAAGAGCTGATGCCGACAGCTTGCCCGGGGAAATATCTGCAGCGGTATATGGTGGGTATCCGGAAGAATGGGATGATCGTTTAAGAAGTGCGAGAACTGGAAACACATGCGAGACACAAGAAGAATCGTGCGTTGGCATCTCAATTATCTTTAAATTCTGGGGTCCAACCGGCGTAGGGTTTCAATGTAATGCCGCGTATGTCTTCTTGACTCACGATCATCACTTCACCTGTGAGAAAACCATTTTTATAATTGCCGAGGACGATGTTGTTGCCGTAAGACCGGAGAAGGAGATATTCCTTTGCGTTGTATTCAAGCTCAGAATAAAACCAACCACGTTTTGCTTCGAGCCGCCCTAAGGAAGCGGAAAGAAGCATAAGAAACACCAACCAACCTGCTGTAATATAAAACTTCCCTCCAGCCGCGTTGTTTACTGGCCCGAGTATATTTTCAAAAACTCGATCGTATTCCGTACGCACATTGCTCTTTTCAAATCCTCGAACAAAAACATCCACACTCACCATTATAACAATTGCAGCTAATATCAATCCCGTAAGATGCCATTCCAATAAAAACGCGTACCCCAAAATAAATAAACTGAATACAACTGTTGTTATAAACGTAACAACACGCTCTTTCTTTTCTTCATCTTTAATCCTAATTATCTTCAACCATGACGATAGCGTCGCCAGAACATTAGCGCCAAACAGAATCACAAGCATAGAAACTATCCCAACCAACAAAACTCTTGAGTAACTCAGTTCAATAAGCTGTACTGGTATACCCATCGACCACACATAGCAAAATTCGTAACAGTACGAAGTCAGATAGATACATGTCGGCACAACAACAAGGGCAGCAAGCTCATAAAAACCGATACTGAACCCCAGACGCCCTGCTGACTGAGATCCTTTTTTCCCTTCGTCAATCACTCGATCTACATGCTCACTTTTAACTTGATCTTGCTCTAGTGCTTCTGTCATCAGAACCCCTTCAATTCAATTTGTGCATAGAAAAACCCGGTTGCATGCCGGGCTTGTTGTAGCAGATAAAAGTATTATTGAATAGTTGCGACTATTCACTTTTGCCGAGGCCGAGGGCTGGACGGACGTCGACTTGGACGAGTTCGTCTGCGCCTTGCATCTTCTTGGCTTCGTCGTCATCGACATAATCCGAATGGCAGGAGGCTTTGCCGGATTCGTCTTGTGCGGCGACTTTGCCTTTGGTTTTATTGGCTAGTTTGTGGATCTCTTCGGGTGAGAGGTAGCCGCGTTGTTCGAGGATTTGTTTCTGATCGTCGGAGAGTGCTGCGGAGATTTTTGGTTTACCACGATCATAACCGTCGGCTTTGCCGGAGGCCCATTCCATGATCTCTTTACTGATGCGGACGGAACACCAATCATGCCCACACATCGCACAGAAGTCGGTGTCGACATCCATATCCTCATCATGATACGCACGGGCGGTATCAGGATCGAATGAGAGTTCAAAATGTTTCTCCCAGTTCAGTGCTGCGCGTGCGCGGGTGAGGTCATCATCACGATCACGTGCGCCGGGGAAACCGAGTGCGATGTCGGCGGCGTGGGCGGCGATCTTGTAAGCAATACAACCTTGCTTCACATCGTCTTTCTTAGGTAAGCCAACGTGTTCTTTAGGTGTCACGTAGCAGAGCATGGAAGCGCCGTGGTATGCGGCGGAAGTTGCGCCGATGCAAGAAGTGATGTGGTCGTAGCCGGGGAAGATGTCGGTGACGAGTGGTCCGAGGACATAAAAGGGTGCGCCGTGGCAGAGGTTGCGTTCGAGTTTCATGTTGTATTCGATTTGATCGAAGGGGACATGGCCAGGGCCTTCGATCATGACTTGGATGCCTTTGCGCCAGGCACGTTCGGTGAGCTTGCCGAGCTCGCAAAGTTCTGCGAGTTGGATGGCGTCGGTTGCATCTGCGAGGCCGCCGGGGCGGCAGCCGTCACCGATGGAGAAGGTGACGTCGTAGTCGTGCATGACGTCGCAGATTTTTTCCCATGCGGTGTTCATGAGGTTTTCTTTGTTGTGTGTGAGCATCCATTTGGCGAGGAGTGAGCCGCCACGTGAGACGAGGCCGATGAGACGGTTCTTTGCGAATTTTAAGTGTTTTTGAGTGATGCCTGCGTGGATGGTGAAGTAGTCAACGCCCTGCTCTGCTTGATGCTTGATTGAGTCGAGGACGATTTCTTCGGTGAGGTCTTCGATCTTGATGCCGAGGATCATGGCGTAGATGGGGACGGTGCCGATGGGGAGTGTTGAGTTTTGAATGATGGCTTCACGGCAAGCATCGATGTCGCCGCCCGTGGAGAGGTCCATGACGGTGTCGGCGCCCCAGCGTTTGGCCCATTCGAGTTTTTCGAGTTCTTCGTCTGTTCCGGAGGAGATAGGGGAGGCGCCCATGTTGGCGTTAATTTTGGTTTTGGTGGCGCGGCCGATGGCCATGGGGTCGAGCTTGTAGCCGAGGTGCTTACGGTTGGCGGGAATGACAAGACGACCTGCAGCGATTTCATCACGCACTTGTTCGGCGGTGAGATGTTCTTCACGTTCAGCAACACGTTGCATTTCAGGTGTGATATTGCCAACGCGCGCGTGTTCTAACTGTGTGATCGGCGCGAAGCCTTCGGGGGTTTGCCATGCGCCGGCATGTTCATAGTTTTCCGTATCGGTGCAGGTCCAATCTTCAGGCATGAAGTCCCAAGCTGTTTTGGTTGGCAGCGGGGGCATGCCGGGGGTGTCGGGAGAGGAGAATGTTGCAGCGCCAGCGCGGCCGGGCTTGATGATGGGCGCGTTGGCGAAGGAGCCGGGCGTAGTGATGTTCTCAGAAGAACCGGGGTTCTGGCCAAGCTCGGGGAGATCAAGGCCGAGTGATTGAATATCGTTGACCGCTTGCGCGTTATGTGCGGCGATTTCGTTTAATGTTGCTTGATCGGGTTTGTTATTTTGAATCATCGATGCTTCCTTTCGAAGTTGCTTGCGCGCGGGAGCCTGATGATTCACCGAGGTGGGTGAAGTCGCTTCCCTACGCAGCTTGGCTGGCGCGTCGCCAGCGGCTGATCAGGTTCGAAGGGTTTAAGCATTATTGCTTTTAGTCTCAGCCCTCAACATCCGGCAAGAAGTAATTAAACTTCCGGGGGTGGGGCTCCCCTAGCGATCCAAAGAAAGAGGATAGGCGAGCGCGGCGGGAATAACAAGCGGAATCGCGCAAAGCTGCAATGGACATCGGTTAGAATGGTTTTATGGATGATTCCACAAAATCCGAAGTTCAATCGCAGATGAATGATGTCTGGGGGAAGATCAGCGCGATCACTGCGACGAAACGGGATGCAGGTCGGGCAATGGTAAAGGTGGGGGGAAAGGTAGTGGTGACACTGAGTTTACGGCTGATAAGCGAGCTTGATTTGAAGGTTGGCCGGGAATGGACGCCGGAGCTTGCGGTGGAGGTCGAAGCAGCAGGCGAGTTTGATAAGGCGTACCGAAGTGTCATGCGGTCGCTTGAAAGAAGGATGATGACCGAGCGGCAAGTGCGAGACAAAGCTCGAGAAAAAGGATTCAGTGCTGGAGCGGGGGAATTGGTGGTATCGCGGCTGATTGATCTTGGGTATCTGGATGATGCGGCGTATGGACGGGCTATGGCGCGGAGCTTGGTAAATCAGAAGTCCGCGGGCCCCGCGCTGGTGCGGCAGAAACTTTTCCAGAAAGGCTTAAAGGGTTCGATGATCGAACAAGTCGTACGAGAGGTTTTTGAGGGGGAAGACATGGCTCGTGATGAGCGTGTTGATATGCCGGGCGGGAATGACCTTTCTTCCGAAGGCGGAGGTGTGGATCAGGTGGAAATGGCAGGGAGATTAGTTGAAAAGAAATTGCGGAGCATGGGGCGACTTGAACCTTTGGTGAGGCGGCGGCGGCTGTACGGCATGCTGGGGAGGAAGGGATATGGGCCGGACGTGATTCGTCAAGTGTTGGAGATTTATAAGGATGAGATCAACGCGCAAGACGGGATAGATGCGGATTGAATCACGAGAGCTGCGGATCCGGCAGGAGGCGGTTTCGGAGGATGTCCTGCGGGGTTAGAATATTGGGCATGAAAAAGCATGTACGAAAAACGGTCGCGGGGCTGATGGTGTTTGGCTTGCTTCTGGGGGTTGGCGGATGCGTGAAGCGAAAGATCAATATCTCTAGTGCACCTGAGGGTGCGCTGGTGTATTTGAACGATCAGGAGGTGGGTCGCACACCTTTAGATGTGGGATTTACGTTTTATGGGACGTACGATGTGCGGATTGAGAAACAAGGTTATCAGCCGTTGTGGACAACTGCAAAAACAGATGCACCTTGGTGGGAATTTCCGGGGCCGGACTTTTTTGCAGAAATCATGCCGGGCACGAAGGAAGTCAATATTGATTGGCACTTTGAGTTGACCAAGACGACGGAAGAGCATGAAAACCCGGACACACTCTTAGAACATGCAGAGCAAATGCGTGATCAAACCAACAACCCAACAACAAAAGACAAGGGTGAGCAGCCGTAAAGAAAACAATCTCAAGCGCGTGTCAATACCATGTAATGAATAGACTTATGCACAAGCCTTGCCTATCTGGCAGGGCTTTTTTGTATGTATTCCGTTAATTTTACGTGAACATCGTTCACGGCGATGGGGGGATCAACCAGAACATTGTATAGCGACCTCAGGAGGACACGCCGCTGATGGTCCATACGCAAGGCTCGCTCACACCTCATTAACATTTGGGAAATCGCTGGTTATATCCAGCGTTGGTAGCCATCGGGTTGAGCGATTGCGAGCAACCCGCTAACTTATTGCATCTAGTTTAACTAAGGTGATAACCTGTTATAACTATACAAATGTGCCTAAAAAATTATACTTAGTGTGATTACCTATCCGATCCAGTTAATCGGGTATATGTAGGCCCCGCTGACCATGATGGCTGGCGTTTTGACAATCAGCTTTATTTTTTCGAGGTGATGGTCGTTTTGTTGTAAACCCGCCTGTGTGCGCCACGACCTGCGCATCAATCTTTACAACAACAAGCAGATCTCACCTGGGCGAGGACAGATCGCCTTCCTATTGCACTAGAGGATGTAAGCAATACGAAGCGCAATTTGATCCTGCGATCAGGGTGTACGAACGCTACGGCGTACGTGAAAGATGTGGCAAATGCTTTTGCCACATGCATGTCGTTCAACCTGTTTGCATCGCTGAACAGAGCATTGCTGTTTATGCGGAGTATGACAAGCAGCAATCAACTAATAGTGTTGTCACATGATCCATGCAAGGTGCGTGGAACATGAGATTTAAAACTTGTTCACAACTTGGTAACGGACAGTGATCCGCTTGGTTCTTCCCACAGGCTAAGCAGTAAGCATCACTGAAAAAATGAACCGGACGCTACCAAAATATTTCTAACCTTCGTGGCTGATCAGAGGGCTGTGGGGCGCAGAGGCGCGACCCAAACTGATGGCTGCAACTCAAGGAGACGTTTCAATGCTTTCTAAGAAGACTACGGCACTGATCGCTGGTGCGATGGCTGTCGGCATGACCGGTCAGGTCATGGCAGAAGACGCGGGCTTGCGTTCAGAGCTGGCTGCTGTGAAGGCACGGCTTGCTGCAATGGAACAGGCCAACAGTTCAGAGTGGCTTAACGAACGCCGCGCTGAAGAAGTTAAAGGCCTTATCCGTGACGTGCTGTCAGACGCTGACACACGCGCAACCCTATTGCAGGACGGCGTTCTTGCTGGTAACGAAAATGGCAAGTTCTTCCTGAAGAGTGCTGATGGCAACTTCAAGATGAACATCGGCGCTCAGCTGCAAGTGCGCTACATTGCTCAGTTCCAGAACGACCGCCAGACCGGCGTTTCTGGCCGCGAAGACAAGACCATTCACGCATTCAATGTGCGTCGTGCGAAGCTGAAGTTCAGCGGTACCGCTTTTGATCCTGCCGTGAGCTATAAGTTTGTGCTTTCCACCAGCCGTTCAACCGGTAACGTCATGATGGAAGACGCAGTCGTCGGCTGGAAAATGAACGACCAGTGGAAGTTCGAAGCTGGTGTTCAGAAGGTTCCTTTCCTACGCGAAGAACTCGTTAGCAGCTCACGTCTACTCGCAGTTGACCGTGCAAGCGTCACTGAATTCTTCACCCTCGATCGTGCAACCGGTTTGTTCGCAACTTGGACGCCAAACGATGACGTGAAAGTTCGCATCGCTGCAACCAATGACACCATCACCGACGCTGGCGATGGCTACACACCACTAGGTGCTATGGGCGGCGATATTTCCCTGACCGCTCGTGCTGACGTGAAGCTCGCTGGCGACTGGAAGCAATCCAAGGACTACGTTGCATGGCAGGGTGGCGACCAGGCACTCTTCGCTGGTGCAGCAGTTAACTGGCAGCGCGGCGACCGCGGCCAAGGCGTTGACACTGATTATGTCAGCTGGACCATTGACGGTTTGTTCAAGTGCAGCACCGGCTGGACTGCCTCAGCAGCTCTCTCTGGTGCACACAGCCATGACGATGCTGGTTCAGGCGGCGACTGGAATGCTTACGGCGTTCTCACACAGCTCGCTTACAACATCAATGACAAGTGGCAGCCATATGTCCGCTACGAAATGCTTAACGTGGACAGCAAGGGTGCTGACCAAGTCCAAGGCATCACCGTTGGTACCAACTACTTCATCAAGAAGCATAACCTGAAGTTCACCACCGACCTTGTCTGGATGTTTGACGGTATGGCTCAGTCAGCCAACGTTTGGGGTGCAAACCCATTCAGCAGTGGTCTTGGCCTCAACGGCAGCGGTGCTGACAAGTTCGACGAAGACAGCCTGATTGCTGCACGTGCTCAGGTTCAGTTGGCCTTCTAATTACACTGTCCGTAACGTCCGGACGCTCTTTCAAACAAATTCGGATGAATCGAGCGTACACACGAAGAACGACCCAAAGCCAACCTTGGGTCGTTCTTTTTTTTATGCGCCTATCGACCTCAAAAAACGCTTTTCGAGCTCCCTATAGAATCACTCTGTATATTCAGCCAAACCATACGGTATCTAAAGTTACACGCCCTTTGAATAGTCTGGATAACAACAACACACACTACTTTTTTATTGGCCTAACAGCTTCCTACTTCACATAAAACCGAAAAATCAAAGCCATTATCAGGCGGCCCCCTATAGGCCTTTTCATTATGGGCAATTCTGCATATCGGCGGTTTACAAGGACGATATTTCCCGTAGCGGTTTGTGATATCTGATCCAAGGCAAACATGGATCATCTCGGGAGCATGGTTGGACATGGGCACAGACAAAGAGCAACCCTACCGGACTAAGATCCGGGGTTTCTTTACATCCATGACTCGATCGCATCTATTCGTGTCTCTGCTGTCTATATTGCTACTAGCCTTTCTTCCTATTCCCGCAGTTTCCGCTGAAACAAAAATCGCGACCAACACTCGCATCAATGAGCTTGAAGCCAAGGTTCGCATGCTTGAAGGACGTTTACAAGATGTTGACGCACGATATCAAGAGGATTGGCTGAATGAGCGACGATCAGAAGAAATCAAAACCCTTATCGATGAAGTTTTAATCGATGCTAACAAACGCACCAGTTTTATGCAGGAAGGATTGTGGCCAGGTAATTTTGATGGCAAGTTCTTCTTAGCTAGCGGTGATGGGAAATTCCGGATCAATATCAACGGCCTCACGCAAGTTCAATACATTGCGAACCAACAGAACGGCCGACTTGCCAGTACTGGCGGCAATACACAACACGGTTTCGAGATTCGTCGTGCACGATTCTATGTGCATGGACACTTCATTGATCCTGCGATTGGCTATCGCCTTCAATTCGAAACATCACCTCTTCGACAGGGCGATGTCTTTACGCAGGAAGCTTATGGCAGCTACATGTTCAACGATCAATGGAAGATCATGGTCGGCCTAATGAAGCTACCGTTCTTGCGAGAACAGCTCTCACCAGCAAGTGGGCTGTTGGCGGTTGACCGTGCGGTGGTAACGAACCTGTTCGATCTCGGCCGTGAAGTGCAGGTACAGATCCAGCATTTCAATAAAGACTTCCGGGCATATGCCGCGATTAGTACGGGCACACGTATAGATACCGGCGGCATCCCGCCGCGTGGCTACTACCCTATTGGCACCGATTCAACCAATCTGACACTGACCGCAAGAATTGATTGGAAGCCATATGGTGATTGGGAGCTGCAATATCAGAACGTCGCCTTAGCGGGGGAAGCGAATACCTTAATGATCGGTGCCGCAATCAACTATCAGCTTGGCAATAGCAGTGTTTCCGATATTCTGCCTAATTTCCCGGGCAATGCTAATTACCTTTCCTTCACTGTGGATGGCGCGCTTGACCAAGATAACTGGCATATTGATGCAGCCTTTACAGGTGCGTTTCTTCGTAATGTTAATGGCGAATTAGAGTCACGCAATATGTTCGGCGCATTAGTTGAGGGTGGCTACCTATTCAAGAAAAAATACCAACCTTTTATGCGCTATTCATGGTTGGATGCGGATATTCCGGGAAGCGATCCAATCTCTGCTCTCACATTCGGAGCGAACATATATTATCACGATCAGAATTTAAAATGGTCAACCGACTTAGTCTGGTTCTTTGAAGGTGATGTGTTCAATGCGTTGCAAATCAGTCCATTTGGGCAGCCGATTTTTAACCGTATCTTCGGCTTTGGCGGTGCAACCGGTAGCTTCAGTGACAATAATTTTATAGCGATTCGAACGCAGTTCCAAATCTTATTCTAAATCCACCTTTTGCCTGACCTTGCTGTCAATGCTGAAAATTGACGTGCATGCTAGAATATAGGTATGCATCACCGCCCAAAACATTTAGATGTCAAACGAGACTCTGCGCTGACGATCGAATGGGAAGATGGAAGTCGATCTACTTACACGATTGCATACCTCCGAAAGTGCTCACCCAGTGCAGATGCGAAGAAGCTGCGTGAAGAAATGCAGAACAACCCACTGACAATCTTGCCAGATGGCATGACCGACCAGTCCTTGTCGATTGAGAATATCGAATTGATTGGCAACTATGCCGTCCGTATTTCCTTTTCCGATGGACATCACACCGGTATTTATTCTTGGAACTACTTGCGAGAGATCGATCCTGCAAACTAGATCGAGTTCACGATTGGACTAATGACACCCGTTTATTATAAGTCTTTGCTTGTCGACTAGGTGTATTGCTTAGTGTTGTTTTGTATTAAACATCGTAACTCCCCTAGCGTGCCGGCTTCATCAGGTCATGCTATGTTGTTCGAGTTCTCGTGAGTGGCATAAGCCTTGAATCATGGTTTATGCTGTAGATGGACGTGCGCTTTATCCAGAAATGGTAAGTACGCGCCATGCTTTTTAAACAGGGGCATTCCATTTGCATTTAAAAGTGAAGATGCAGGGAGAAAGGCCGTCGCTTTATATTTTGCGCATCGGCTTTATTGCTTTGGTAATGGCTTGCGTAATTAAGTAAGCATATGTATTTTCTTTTATTTTTATCGTTTTGTTATTAATAACATCTTTATGGCCGTATAAGTTTGATGTCAGTAAAAATCTAATGCCAGCCAAGCAAACCTCGCCGCATACGGCATATTGCTTAGATTGATTACTTAGGTGTTTTTACCCCGTACCAATATGTATGTGTTTTATCAGTACATATGTAAGTCATTTGTTAGAAAAATTTTTATAGCGAATCACAGGTCGGGTCGATAGATGGCAACAAGTGCCGAGACTGGGTCGGCTCATGGCAATACTAGTTGCCGTGCAGACAGATGATGCTGATTGCTTATCGGGAGTGTGTACCCGGTATGTAATAAAGGAGACGTTTGGGAAAGACGAATTGAAAAACGTGAGTCGTGCGTACGACTCGATTCATCCGTTTCTTAATGTTCAGGTTGGCAGCTAGGGCATTGGGAAAAATTCATTGTGTTAGAGCAAGGAGACGCTACATGTTTGGCAAGCGACCCACGACATTGTTCGCTGGGGCTCTGATGTTGGGGCTGACCGGGACAGCGTTTGCGGATGCTGCATCGGACGCCGAGGCTCTGCGTGCAGAGGTTCAGCAGCTGCGATCTGAGGTGGCCACGTTACGGCAATCATCAGACAGCAACTGGTTGAACGAACGCCGCGCAGAAGAAATCAAAGGGTTAATCCGTGATGTTTTGTCGGATGCGGAAACGCGTGCGACATTGTTACAGGACGGGATGATGGCTGGCAATCAAGACGGCCGCTTCTTCCTGAAGAGTGCTGACGGAAACTACCTTTTGAACATCAGCGCTTTTGCGCAGATCCGCTACGCAGCAGATTTCCAAGCCGGCCGTCCTGCCGGTACCGGTGGTAACGACCAGAACCAGTTCCAGCTTCGC
Organism: Poriferisphaera sp. WC338; assembly: GCF_050931845.1. GTDB lineage: Bacteria > Planctomycetota > Phycisphaerae > Phycisphaerales > Phycisphaeraceae > Poriferisphaera. The sequence goes on along the minus strand of NZ_CP194516.1, from coordinate 283,682 downwards.
CGTGCGAAGATTCGCTTCGACGGCCACGTTGTTGACCCAGCTTGGGGATACTTCTTCCAGCTGGCAACCAATCAGCCACGTGACGAACAATCCACCAACCAAGGTGCGGTTGGCCTGAGCAACGGCTACGTATTCATGGAAGAAGTCGGCATGACCTACCAAGTCAATGATCAGATGAAGATCACGGCTGGTGTGGCAAAGATACCTTTCCTTCGTGAATTCCTTCTGTACGAAACCGATCTTCTGGCGGTTGACCGTTCATCTGCGACCGAATTCTTCAACATCGGTCGAAGTGCGCTAGTCCAGCTAGATTATGAAGCAAACGATTGGCTGCACGCCGCGGTTGCATTCAGTAACGGTTCGCGTACACAATTCAATCCGATTACAACCAATCCGAACAATAGCTATCAAACTGGCTATGCAAACTTTGGCAGTAACTTGAATACCTTCTCCGTCACACTCCGCGCTGATGCGAAGATTGCTGGCGATTGGGATCAAGAAAAAGACTTCGTCGCATGGCGAGGTGATGACATGGCTGCCTTCGTCGGTGCTGCAATCAATTGGGAAGAAGGCGATCAGTCCGTGAACGGCGCTGTCGGCGGCAACGTTGACTACTTCTCATACACGGTTGACGGTTTGTACAAACAGAACGGTCTTTCCTTGATGGGATCCTTCATGGGTGCACTTTACCGTGACACCGATGGTGGTTTCGTCAACCGCGATCAGTATGGTGCTACTGCATACGCTGCCTACATGGTGACGGATCAGTTCCAACCATTCATCCGTGGTTCATGGATCAATGATGGCCAAGCTGGTACCGAAGATATCATCGGTGCAACCTTTGGTGCAAACTATTACTTCCACAAACAGAACGCGCGCCTCACGTTTGACGTTCAGTGGTTCTTCCAAGGCGATGCTCCAAATGCAGCGGCATATGCATTCGCACGGAACCCGTTCGGGCCTCAACTTAGCTTGAACAACCCACTGAATGACCGTATCAGTGACGAAAATATCGTTGCTGTTCGGGCACAGTTCCAGGTTGCGTTCTAAGAGATCCTAAATTTTGTACCTGCAATTGCAGGCATAGGACAGAAATGGGTGATCCGGTTGCCAACCACCGGGTCGCCCCTTTTTTATGCGCATTGCTGATTGGCATGCTTTTCCACTGCAACACTCATGCTACCATCAATCATCGCCCTGCTCATACATCTCATATCTGTGACTCAGAATGCATATATTGGTAACTCTCGGTACAGAAACGGCCATTGTTAGCTCCATCCACACAGAATTTCGGAATTAACCTGCATTTCTCACAATCATCTAACAATACGCCTAACATTGCTCATTATTTGCTAACATGGAGAAGGTATTTTTCTGACAACTAAGACGTCATGTAACGGGATATGGCGGGCCGCGTGGCCGGTTCAATAGCATAGTACCCGAACTTAGACCGTAAAATTTCCGGATAAAGGTTGTCAGGCTCATGAGCACGATGATGCGTACACAAGAAGACTTGTACACCATTTTGTTAGTTGAAGACGAGCAGGATCTGCTTGAGTTGTTGCGATACAACTTAAACCGTGAAGGCTTTAACACGGTCACTGCAGCGACAGGCGAAGATGGTTTGAAGCAGGTGCGTTTGGCAAAGCCTGACTTGATTCTGCTTGACTTGATGCTACCAGCAATGGATGGCCTAGAAGTTTGTCGCACACTAAAGAGCCGTGAACACACAGCGGACATTCCGGTGATCATGCTGACCGCTCGCGGCGAGGAAAGCGACATTGTCCGTGGCTTAGAACTCGGTGCGGATGACTACATCACCAAACCATTCAGCCCACGCATTTTGATGGCTCGTATCAAGGCGGTACTGCGTCGCTCGGAGAATGAGACGAATAGTTTTGATAGTGGATCGACTATCACGGTTGGAGGGATTCATCTTGATCCGGATCGCCATGAGGTGCTTGCGAGCGGCGAGCCGATTGAATTGACCGCCACTGAATTCAAGCTGCTCACATTACTGATGAGCAAACCTGGCCGCGTGTTCACACGGCAACAAATCATCGAAACTATTCATGAGGGTTTTGCAGCTGTCACTGATCGATCAGTTGATGTCCAAGTTGTGGCACTTCGCCGCAAGCTGAAAGATTCCGGCCGCAATATCGAGACAGTTCGTGGTGTTGGCTACCGATTCAAAGAGTAGCTTACGCCTACTAACACCATGGCTCTTGCGTCATGCGGAACGCACGAACATTAGACGGTAACGAACAACACATCAGCATTCCTATGCTAGTGTATGCGCTACGATAAAATTCGCAGCCATAGCTCGTGCATAAATACAAACAAAGTGATACCTTAGAAGAAGCATGATACCGACGATATTGAATGCGGGATGGTGGGGTGGTGGATGTGAGCTATTCACAAGTGCTCAGACTTCCGGAGAAACCGCGATCATCATGGTCTTGATTGGTGCGGGGATTCTTGCGGTCATTTGCCTGTTTATTTTAATCACCATTAGCCGATCTTTACGAGATTTGCGGCAAAGTGCTGGACGATTTGCACAGGGCGATTTGACGCAGCATGTCGCGGTCAAAGGACCATTACAAATCGCAGAACTTGCCGAAGCCATGAATACGATGGCCCGGCAGCTTGAAGATCGCCTATCCACCGTAGTCAATCAACGTAACGAGTTAGGCGCGGTGCTGACATCGATGGTCGAGGGGGTTCTCGCGATCGATATGGATGAGCACATCCTCAGTATGAATAATGCTGCAGCGACGATGCTGAAAGTCGAACCGACACAAGCGATCGGTCGAGCAATCCAAGAAGTCGTTCGCAACACAGCCCTTCAAACTTTTGTGCAACGAACCTTCCGGGAAAGTGGGCCGATTGAAACGGAGATCACCCTTCGAGCGCCAGATGATCCTGCGCGTGATCGACAATTACAAGCGCAATCTGCGATCCTGCGTGATGCGGAGGGCAACCGCACAGGTGTGGTTTTGGTGCTGCATGACGTGACGCGATTACGGCGACTAGAAAGTGTGCGTCAGGAATTTGTAGCCAATGTCTCGCACGAAATTAAGACGCCAGTAAGCGCAATCAAGGCTGCCGTCGAAACTGTATTGGATGATCGCGAATTGGTCAGTGAAGATGGCACGCGATTTCTAAAGATTATCCTGCGTCAAGCAGATCGGTTGGCAGCCATCGTCGAGGACCTTCTGTCTATTGCACGGATAGAGCAGGAAGAAGGCCATATTATGGCAGAGCTTTTGCCGACACATTTCCAAAGTGTGCTAACCATTGCGGCGGAAAGCTGCGCGGGACTTGCGAAAGAACGAGCTTCCGAGGTGCAATTGATCTGTTCGCCGGACCTTGAATGTTTGGCTAATCCACAGTTACTTGAACAAGCGATGGTGAATTTGATCGCCAACGCGATCAAGTATTCGGAAGATCAATCGCTCGTGCAGGTGATTGCGGAAGTCAGCGACGATAAAGAAGTGATCTTATCAGTGGTTGATCATGGACGCGGAATCGAGCCAGAGCATTTACCTCGCGTGTTTGAACGGTTTTACCGCACGGACAAAGCGCGTTCACGTGAATTGGGCGGCACGGGACTGGGCTTGTCAATTGTAAAGCATGTGGCCGAAGCGCACGGCGGACGCGTGAGTGTAGATTCAGTTCAGGGGGAAGGATCGACCTTCCGCATTCATATCCCGTTGAAGGTTGAAGAGCCTACTCGATAGATATCCGTTGTGTAAAGCCTATCAAACAAGCTCTTTTTTATGCGGAAAGCTCTTTGTACCATGCACGGAAGGCGACCTTGTGGAAGCCGGGTTTGAAGTATTTCCAATAACCAAGCCGATCGGGGATTTGGAAACTAGCTACAGCCGCATCAAGGCCTATGCCGGAAACATATGCCGCACGTGCTTTATCTTCGATGAGTGCGTGCAGTTCGGCGTAGGATGTAAGAGCGATTGAATCTGCTTTGGCGGCAGGGCCATGGCCTGCAACAACAATCGCAGATTTGCGCGCAAGCAATTCCTCCACAGACTGACGGTAGAGTGAAGGCGTAGCAGACATGAAGTTGGGGAAGATGCCGTTCCAGATGAGATCGCCGCCGAATGTGATCGCAGGATCATCTACTTCGATAGCAAGATCGCTTCCAGTATGGCCACGTTTGGGAACAAAACGTACGATGCACCCGCCAAGATCGAGGGTAAAAGTCTCTGACTCGTTCAAAACAATTTTGGTCGGGCTAACGAAGCTACCACCCCAAGGCTGTAAAGCGTGCTGGCCGTAAGCGGGATTGTTTTTTGACGCGATGACTTTGGCATAATGATCGAGCGCAAGCTGATAGGTGGTTTGGGTCATGATGATCTCAGGAAGATCACCTTCATGGAAAAAGCCGCCGAGCCCACCGATGTGATCAAAGTGGAAGTGAGAGCATGCGATGTGTGTGGGGCGTTTGCCGAAAAGTTCTTGTGAAACTTGTGCGACCCAAGCAGCACCTTGCGGCGTGCGGTAGGCATCAAAAGCAAGCACACCATCTTTACCCGCGATCAATCCGCCATTACTGTGCGTGGTCATATCTCCAATTTTGCCATCCTTGGTGAAGGGGGTGGAGACAAAGGCATAAACACCGTCGCCGAGCTTTTCAATCTGACCGAAAGATTGTTTGTGCGTTATAGCACCAATATTTTGTGACGCGATCATCTTGCGTCCTTGCGCGTTAGCGATGGTACTGCCAGCTAAACAACCGCAGCCAGTTACAACGCAACCTGCGATCATTTCTCGACGTGTCAATGAATTCATGTTGATGCCCCTTGATATATTCTGGTGTTGATGGGGGAGCCGTGGAAAAGATATGCAACAACACGGATTCCCTACTTACAAAACATAGAAAGCACATATTTATTCCAGCACCGTCCGTCCGCTGCAATTCAAATGTGTAACGAGATGTCACATAAAAAGGCTAAGGCGTGTCGCAATCCAATTCCACAAGCCATAAAACCTTTTGTCTAAACTTCTTACAAACCAATACTGTGATCGAATCTGCCCCTCAATTAGGATCAAACTCGTGCATTTCGATCCATCGTAGGCCTAGAATTGCGGGACTGTCAGACTGGTCACACAGCGCAATTAACGTGAACTTTACACACAGGCCAGCAGAGGTGAGAATGCACCTCCCTGAGACGGGGGAAGCGGGAAGTTGTGGTCAGGTTTGGGTTATATGAGCCTCATGAAAGGGTTCTTATGCGGACAATTGCAAAGCTCTTCGGACGATCTCCCTTTGTACCGATGCAGACACATATGGAGAAGGTGGCTGAGTGTGTGGCACGGGTGATACCGATCACTGAAGCCTTTCTTTCGGGGGATATGGACACTGTTGAGAAGCTGGCGAAAGAGATCTCCAAGCTTGAACATGTCGCTGATGAGACCAAGCACGATATCCAAAATGGTTTACGCAAGGGGATGTTCCTTGCAGTAGATCGTGGCAAACTGCTTCAAATCATCTCGCTGCAGGATGGTATTGCGGACAAAACTGAAAACTTCGCCACACTGCTGACGATTAAGGCACTGAAGTGCCCGGATGGGCTAAAGCCAAACTTAATCGCCTTCCGTGACAAGAATCTCGAAGCATTCAATGCCGCCCACGAAATCGTCAAGCGGCTAGATGAGCTACTCGAAAGTTCCTTTGGTGGAGCCGAGGCGCAGCAGGTTGCTCAGATGGTGCATCACGTTGCAGTGCTTGAACACGAAGCTGATCTGATTCAGCGTGATCTGCTTAAAGGCATCTTTGCTCATGAGCAGGAATACACGCACGGCGAATTCTATCTCTGGCTGCGGCTGTTCCGGCAGATTGGTGAAATCGCCAACTTAAGTGAAACGCTGGCCAACCGTATCCGAAGCACATTGGAGCTGAAATAAAGGGCAGGCGCAATCATCGCATCCCTAAACCGGGGACATCCAAACAAACACATTCGACTTTGCAAGAGATCTACAGTGGGCGGCTAATTTCGCCATTTAGACAACACCCTTTGTTCCAAACATTCATGAGTAACTAAAGTAGTATGGATACACTCGGGATCATACAGACGCTATCTTTTCTTGATCTTAGCTGGTTCACCAGTTTATCGGTCAATGCACAAATCCTTATCGTCCTCGCACTGGCGTTCGGCTTTTACATGGCCTGGAACATCGGCGCAAACGATGTCGCCAATGCCATGGGCACATCTGTGGGATCAGGTGCGCTCTCACTGAAATCCGCGATCATTGTGGCGGCAATCTTTGAATTTGGCGGTGCATACTTTGTTGGATCATCTGTTTCCAACACCATCCGCAAAGGCATTTTCAATCCTGCTGACCTTGAAACGGTCTATCAAGCCGCAGCACCCACCATTCTTGCTATTGGCATGATCTCAGCCCTACTGGCTGCGGGTCTTTGGCTCCAACTCGCCTCGTACTTTGGCTGGCCAGTCTCTACGACGCACTCCATCGTCGGCGCAGTGGTAGGTTTTGGCTGCGTGGCACTTGGCCCCGGTGCGATCAACTGGTCTCTTACCAATAAGGGCGTGTTACAAATCGCTTCGAGTTGGATCCTCTCGCCGGTCGCAGCTGCGTCAGTTGCATATCTTCTTTTCAAACTCATTCAAAGATTGATCTTCTACCAAAAAGATCCGGTGCGCGCAGCGAAAAAAGTTGCACCTTATCTTGTCTTTGCCGTCATGATTGTCATGATCGCGGTCACCAGCTTTAAGGGCATGAAAGCCTTTTGGAAGGGACAGGATTGGCTGACCACACTCTCGAATCATCCGCCGAGCGCGACACATCCCGCAGCATTGGCCATTACCGGCGGCGCTGCAGTCATCATTGGACTGATCGGCACACTCATCACCGCAAAGCTTATTAATCGCATCGAAGACGAACCCTCTGACAACACGAATCAGTTCGAATCGGTTTACGTCAAACGCTCCATCGACAAAGCACGTAAACACCTGCGTAGGATTCAATCCAATACCCAGTCCGCGGCATCCAATGAAGCAAGCGACTTGATCCTTCAACTTGAAGGACTCAGTTCAAAAATCGAAAAACAAACCGACCCCGACCGTACACGTACTGCACTTCAAAAGGTCGAGAAAATTTTTGTATATCTACAAATTCTCTCGGCGTGTTTTGTTGCGTTCTCTCATGGGGCAAACGATGTTGCCAACGCGATTGGTCCCCTCAGTGCTGCCGTGCAAACACTCAAGGAAGGGGCCATCCTGTCTAAGGCGGCTGTGCCGCAATGGGCTTTGATTCTCGGTGGTGTCGGTATCATCATCGGCTTGGCCACATGGGGTTGGCGGGTCATGGAGACCATTGGCAGACGCATCACCGAACTCACACCCACACGTGGTTTCACCGCAGAATTCTCCGCAGCACTAACGATTCTGCTTGCATCTCTCGCAGGCATGCCCATCTCCACAACTCATACTCTTGTTGGTGCTGTCCTCGGTGTTGGCCTTGCACGTGGTATCGGCGCCATCAACCTGAACACGATCCGCGACATTGCTGCCTCCTGGATTATTACCATTCCCGCCGGTGCCGGCCTCTCAATCCTGTTCTTCTATACACTTAAACTCATCTTTACCTAAAATCACCATCACACGATAAGACTCTACGGATCTGATCAAAATATCAGATCCGTTTTTTGATGTCCCAACCAAGTATTGCCCGTCTAAAGCAGGCCAATTCTTGCCATTACATAAGTCAATCAGGTATAACATGTTGGTCACATTGTGACGCTCGGGAGAAACTGAGTTCATCATTGCACGCGAGATACAACATGCGCCACTTGGTCCGTCAGATCGATAAATTGAAAAAGATGCTCCTCTCACTGGGAGCGATGGTGGAGGATTCGCTCCACAATGCGATCAGTGCAATTCAAAACCGCGATGTTGAGCTTGCCAAGAAAGTTATTGAAGGCGACAAGAAGATTGATCTTGTCGAACTGGACATTGAAGAGGAATGTCTCCATGCGATGGCGTTACATCAGCCAGTGGCACACGATCTACGTTTTGTGGTTGCCATGCTGAAGATCAATCACGATCTTGAGCGCATTGGTGATTTGGCTTCTTCAATCGCAAAGCAAGCAAGTTTTCTAGCCAGTGAAAGCCGCATTGATGTATTACCTTACGATCTACCCGGCATGGGCAAACGTGTACAAGATATGCTAAACCGAACGCTTGATGCACTGATCACACTGGATGCAGATAAAGCTCGTGAAGTCCGTAAACTCGATGACGAAGTCGATGAAATCCACCGTGGCATGTATCAAAAAACTATCGCAGCCATGAAAGAAAACTCGGAGCAGATCGACCAGTACGTACACCTGCAAAATGTCTCGCGGCAACTCGAACGCATCGCCGACCACGCTGTCAACATTGCTAAAGATGTGATCTACATGGTCGAAGGCGAGATCGTCCGCCATGCTAAACTTCGCGAGAATGCCGCAACCTAAGAGCTTTTCGTACTTCCTGTCGACAATCCTAACACTGCCAACACGCCAAATATCGCTCACATGTGGCCCCTCGAAGGCAAAAAAGCCTTCACTTCTACGCTAGAGTGTGTACGATCGTGTGTTGGTTAAATCACGAGGGATTGTTTTATGCATCTAATTTTGTTCCGTCACGGAATCGCTGAACCGGGAACCGAATCGCAGCCAGACGACCTTCGGCCACTCACGGCTCTTGGGCTATCACGCACCATGCTCGCGGCACAGGGGCTTGCCCGCATCATCGATCGCCCCCAAGCTATTCTCTCCTCCACCAAAACTCGTGCGGTACAAACCGCAGCCTTCCTCGGAGACACATTCGACATCCAGCCCGAAACGCATGAACTTCTTGCCACCGGTACACCCAAGAAAATCCTTCGAATGCTCCGTGATCGAGCCGAGGATTCAATCCTCATCGTTGGACATGAACCGGTTCTCTCTCACCTGATTGAATTGATCTGCATTCCCAAGTCACCCTCCGGCGCGATTGAACTTAAAAAAGCTGGCTGCGCTTATGTCGAAGCACCTATTCGAAACAATGAACCCGCCAACCCGGACATGCTTGCCGGTGGTGTTCTACGATGGGTTATTCCGCCGCGCATTCTCAGGCAACTTGCTGGCGAACCTTAAACACTCTGCTATTAAATCATCTCAAAAAACGGCCAATCCCAAATACTCGGATTGGCCGCTTGCGTGATACTTCATTGAGGTCATATAACTCAAACTATTTATACTCGCCGAGAAAATCTTTCTCCGCTTCAAACATTTCAGTCGCCATCGCTTTGATCTCTTCTGTCGAACACACCGCACTTGTAAGTGGGTCTAAGAGTAGCGAATGAATCGCGGCTTCTTTGCTACGCTCAATACAAGCTGTAGCTGCTAGGTCAAACATTCGCATGTTTGAATCACATAACGCTGCCATCTGAGCCGGTAACGCTCCATAGCGTGTTGGATTGATCCCGTTCATGTCAATCATGCATGCGACCTCAACGCATCCATCAGTGGGCAAGTTCGAGATCAGCTTCCCCTGCCCTGTTCCGTCATGGTTCATCACATTCCCATGAATCCGTACCGGCACATCTTTCTCGCGCCCTTCAATAATCCATGATGCATACTCCCATGATCGCTCCCACGTAATCTCCTTCTCGCCGGCAACCATCGCTCGCCGTTCCTCATCCGCATCCGCTCGCCATGTCGGCCAGTTACTTGCATAAAATCGTGAGCCGCCTCGATACTCATCTCGGCAATGCCGTTCAATCAAATCCTTGCGTTTTCGATAGTACGGCAGATACTCTGACAAATGCCCGCTACTCTCGGTAATAAAAGCCCCGAAATGCAGCATCATATCGAACCGCACAGGATCTTTTTCATAGGTCTCTCCGACATAATCCTTTACTAGATCAATTAGTTTGGGATATAGCGATTTACCCTCATGCTCTAATCGCGTAAACCAAGCCATATGATTGATCCCCGCACACGCCCATTTCATCTGGTCATACGGTACGCCCGCATAATCCGCCAACAATTGACTGGTCCCTTGTACCGAGTGGCATAAACCCACCACTGGAATAGAACTCTGTCGACCTGCGGCTAAACACATAATGTTCATCGGATTGGTATAGTTCAGCATGATCGCGTTTGGACATAACTCTTCTGCATCCCGCAGAATATCCAAGAACACCGGCACAGTCCGAAGCGCTTTAAATAAACCGCCCGGACCAATCGTGTCCCCGATACATTGATCTACGCCATACTTCAGCGGAATATCATTATCCCACGCGACACAATCCATCCCCGACACCTCAACGCAACATGTGAGGTAGTCGCTCCCAGCCATCACTTCTCGTCGATCAGTTGAGCTGATCACCTTCCAGCCTTGATCTTTGCCATGCTTTGCCGCGATCCGCTCGATCAATTTGTGCATCATCCCCAAGCGTTCTGCATCAATATCCACCAACGCAATCTCACCGCGATCCGCTCCGGGAATCTGCAGCACATCATTCAGTAGCCGCGGCGTAAAGCTTGACCCTGCGCCGAACAGCGTAATTTTTACCGGCCGACCAAACTTTCCGCGCAACCCTTCGGCGATCATTGCCGCTTGCGTATGCTCACTATGCCCCTTGCTTTTTTCTGTTTCCACATCTTCAGTTTTGATGGACATAACCAATCACTCCTATATCGACTTTCTGCACATATTGAATAACCGGTGATATTATGTTAAATTTTATACCTATAAAAACTTTCATCCTGTGATTCTTAGTGTATATTTTGTGATATGTCTGCTACCCCCACCCCCAACCCACTCTGGCACTGCCCTGTCCATGGGCAACAAACCATTCCCCACGGCAAACGTTATTATTTCGACAACCGCCACCGCACCCCAAAACATGAAGTTGTCATCCAAATTTCGCTCCGTGGATCAATCACATTCACTCACGATCATCTCCAAACAATTATTCCCTCCAATCACTTGTTCATGTTCGTTCTCGGCGAAAGTACGATCTACCGCAAAACTCACCTCGCTCAGGCCTATGAAAACCTCTGGCTCAATCTCTCCGGAGCAGGTATTCTTGAACACATCAACCTTTTCCGTTCAAGATATAACATGATGATTGATATTTCATCAAACAATGATCTGCACGATCAGATGAATCATATCCGCCATCTCTGCGGCCCAACCTCACCTGCCACAGCCACACAGATCTCCGCAAGTATTCACCACCTGATCATGTCTCTCTTTGACTTCGCTGAAAAGCAAACCACGCACCAAAGCCCAGCTCAGCGCGCCATCAACATGATCATTAGCAAACCTTCCTATCCTTGGTCGATCAAACAAATCGCCGACGATGTTGGCTGTTCTCGTGAACACTTCTCTCGGCTTTTTACCGAAACTATTGGTCAACCACCAGCCGCCTACCTTAACAACATCCGCATCACCCGCGCGGTTCAACTCCTCACCGAAACCAACCTCCCCATTAAGCATATCGCTGAACAACTTGGCTTCCCCTCTCCCCATACCTTCGCTCGCCAAATCAAATCCCACACCAGCCTCAGCCCCAAACATCTCCGCAACAAACACCAATCCAGCTAGTCAACATCTTGTACAATCCCTTTGCCTGTAAAAACAAGCTTCACCCGTACATCCTCGCGATCAATCCCAAGCATCTTCACCAGTGCTCCACGATACGCCTCAACCTGCGGTCGATAGGTCGCCATATGCTGCTCAACATCCCCCTCTTTTTCCACTCGATCCGTCTTAAAATCAATCAGCGTCGCGCCCTTCACTTGACCACTTCTATCACGATGCACTACAACCCGGTCAAACGCCCCTCGCATCAACTTTCCTCCTTCTATCCGTACAGCAAACCGTCGTTCACGCCAAAGCTCATCCTTCTCGCCATTAGCTCGCCGTGATAAAACTTCCCGCACTGCCTGTTTTTCAAATATCCTCCGAAAAGCAATCGCTTTCTCCAACATCTCCGCATCGGCCATATTCACGATGTCATCTGCTACAACGAGCAATCGTTCATCAGTCATCCCCTCCACTCCTGTCACCAACCCTTCTCCATCATCCTCACCCCAAAAACCAATCACACTAAACCATTCGTGAACCAGCGTACCAAACTGCCGCCCCGAATCATCCATCACCTCAATACTTAAAAGCTCTTCTGCACGAACCGTCCCCGCACTCTCTAACGAACTTGGGCTCACCGCCACCCACGACCGCGCCACATCATCGTCCGCTTTTTGCAATCTCGAATGTAATTGCCCAACCACATCAACATCGTCATCTAACTGCTGATTAAATGACTCTGCGGTCTCGACCTTGTTACAAGATTGATCCCATGCGCCATCACCGTGTGCATATAGTATGCGATCCGGTGCCGAGCTATCGTCTGCGTCATTTGCTAACGTATCACATAGAACCGCAGCAAAACTACTTCCTCCTGATGCGGAGCTACCGCTTTTCTTTTGTTTCTTCTCTTTCACAATCATATGTAATGCGTGTTTTGCCCGGGTCATCCCCACATACAATTTGCAAAGCTCTTCGCGCCATTGCTCTTGCTTTTTCAGCTCAAAAGCTGCCCACACCGCATTCACATATAACCGCATCTCATCATTTCCCGATCGAAATACCGCTCGCACCTCATCTGTCTGCGAATCACGTAATACGACCGCTGGCCAACGAAACTTCATCCCCTGATCCAACTCCGCCATTACCACCACATCAAACTCTAACCCTTTAGATTGGTGCAACGTCATCACCCGTACTTGCGCCACACTGGCATCTTCCACGCGCACTGTCTGGATATAACTCACAAACCGTGACAGCCGCAGCATTTCTAACATCAACCCCGCCCCCTGATGTTCTTGTTCATATCGCTCTGCTAAACCCACAAGCTGCTCTAATCGTCGCATAGATAAATCATCACAGGTCTTTGTCAATGCCGCGCCCCATCTTGCAAGCGTATTGGCCATCCCCACTCGCAACATCGTATCCCGAATGTGATTGGAAATCCGTTCACACGTGCTAGGCGACATCTCCTTCATTGCCAACACCTGTCCAACTGGTGAGTTTAATACGTGAAAAGCCGCCACAGTATCCCCCGCATGATCCGCCAACATCAATGCCGACAAAATAGCTGCCACAGCTGGATGATTCGCGATTGAGCTCCCACCCTCACCGCTCGCCTTTATCCCTAGTTTTTGCAGTTCGAACAACAATCGATTAACAGTACTGTTACGATTTACCAACACCCCGATCGATCGATCGGGATGCTTTGCCGCCAAAAATTTGATCTTCTCCGCTACAAAGACTTCGTGTTCATCTGATGGCCCAAATTCGCTGTCATCCTGATCATCACTTTGGTGATTACCTTTCTGTCTCGATGAGATCAATTCGACATAGCCGGGTAATTCTTTATTTCCAGCTTTATGTGAATCGAACATGCCTTCCCAAGCTTGCTTTGTCATCCCCATACCATCCAACACGTCAACACCGGCCAAACCATCAAACACCTGATTAACCGCGTCAAGCACCACCTGCGAAGAACGAAAACTCATATCTAATCGCATTCTTGCCTGCGGGTCATCAAGTCCCGGCAACGCCTCAACCTGATCAAACAAGCCGACATAGCCGCCGCGCCAACCATAAATCGCCTGCTTGGTATCCCCCACACAGAAGAATGATCGTGACAAAGCACCGTCGGTCCACGCGGTCATCTCCTCCGCCATCGGCTCAAGTACCGCCCATTGCTCACGACTTGTATCCTGAAACTCATCGAGTAATAGATGCTTGACTTGACCGTCTAGCCGATAGTACATCTCCGTGAGGAGTGCCGTGTCCTGAGCTGGAAGATAACGTGAAAGCTTGTGGGTGATGTCAGAGAAAAGTACCACACCATGCTGATCACGAATCCTCACATAATGCCGATCAAAATCTTTGAGTAACTGGTATGTTGCAAGTGTCTGCACGTGTAGCATTCGTGCAACTTCAGCACGGACGTGCCTACCGATCAATTCATAAACCGCAGCAACTTCTCCTTCAAGCTCTTTGCCATAAAACTTGCCGCCTTTTTCATGATCACAAACCGCTTTCACAAGACCACTCCCGGCAAGCATAAGCCAATCACCTCGGCGAGCGGCAAAAACACTTTTATCCCACGCCTTCAGCCAATTCCCATTGGGCTTGCCCGTTTTGGTCATCGGCAGATAATCAACTAAACCTTCTAAGCGCTGAATAGATGCTTGCAACGCCGATTCATCTAGCCGACCTGCCATCTCTTCACCAACGGCAATCATCGACCATTTCGCCTGATCAGGTACCTCGCGGTATAGTCCGTACAAATCCACCACAATATTATCGATTGCTTCGGTCACAGACCGCTTGGCTGCGTCATGGTGTAGTTCTTTTAACAAACGAAGCAACGTCTGCATATCACCTTCAGCACTCTCATTCTCCACATACCGCCCCGCCACTTCACCCAGCATCGCCTCGATCGCTTGCATCCGAATGTGCTTCGCCAGTGTACTGCCCTCATCGGTCACGACCGGATCAACCGGCAAGCCAAGCTCAAAACGAAAACTACTCGCCACGCGCTGAAAAAAACTGTCCAATGTCGAAATGTTTAAACGATGTAACTTTGCTGTCAGTGCCCTTAACAATCCCAAGCATTCAGATTCTGATACAGGCTTACCCAAATCAGGATGCAATGCCTCACGGGCCAAATCTTTGCTTAATGCGGCACGTTCTTTCTCACTTACCACTGCTTTGGCAAGACGGCCCAGCACACGGCCCAAAATCTCTCCAGCCGCTTTACGTGTGAAGGTTGTTGCAAGAATCTCATCTGCCGCCGTCCCCGCACGCAACAACATCAGGTATCGCACCGTAAGTTGATATGTCTTCCCCGCACCTGCTGACGCACGCACAATCCGATGCGGCATCATCTCACTGTTTGCTACATTAACAGCCCCCTGACTTGTATGGCTTTGCATCTTTCCCACTTGATAATCATTCATCGCCCACCTCCCCCACTTCGCTCATCATGATCAATCCTTCCCGATCAAACGCGCCATCACCGCAAAGCCCGCGCATTCCGTCATCAAATACCGGTACTTCTGCTGGAGGCCAAAATACTCTACCCCGCACCTGCCGGATGATTTCATTACACGCTTCACGCGCCTCGACTAACACTTCATCCGACCAATCTGCCAGCTTCATCCCAGCTTCTTCTGATTTCCGTGGCAAGTTCACATACCCCATCTGCATCTGCCCGCTCAATCCTTGCCCACGTGCAATTACTTCATAGAGGGGCAACTGAAAATCAATCCAGGATTTTGCATCCTTTCTACCTTTACGATGCACCTGCTCAGGATGCTTACCTATATCGCTGGTTTTATAATCCAACAAACGTAAGCCATACTCTGGATGTTCATCCACACGATCGATCTTGCCGCGAATTTCAAACGGCTCACCATCCACCTCAATCGTCGTTTTGAATTGATGTTCGATTAGATCACCGCGAACCTGCCATCCTTCTTGTGTCCACACAACCTGCTGTAACGCAAAAGCCATTAATCGCTCGCGCAACTGTTCGACCTGTACACGAACCGCCGGACGAACATGCTGACCAAACCGCGTAGTTGCCATCACGTCCAGTTCATGCGAAAGATAATCTCGCAATACTCCTACATCCTCGCATCCAGTCATATCACTCTTGCCGAACGCTTCTAGAACGCCGTGAGCCAGCGTTCCAAATGCCGCGCCATCAAGTTCAACGGCAGCATCATTCACAAGCTGCAACCTACGTACATATTTCAGATAGAAGCGATACGGACATTGCAAGTATTGCCGAAACGCTGTAACACCGAGGCCCTTCAGGACTGGCTCATCAAACAGCGGCGGTGGAATCAGAAAACCGTGACGCTTTCGCTCCCCTCTTAATAGCCGCACCGGTGCGCGATGTTCATGCTCTTCATAGAAGCCATTTACCCGCTGAATCATCGTCTGATCATTACATGCAAAAAGTAGTCGTGATGGTGCAAGTGGATCACCCTGTGCGGTCTGTCGTGCCAAAACCAATCGTACCACCTGCTTACTCTTCACCATCGTATTCAGCAGCAGCAAATCACGTGCATAGCGCTGACGATTGTTTCCTAACCCCAGGCACTGCCGCAATCCGTCGGGCAGGAATGCGTCTGCATTCCGCGAGGCTGGCACATACCCCTCATTCATCCCGGTCATAATCAAAACCGGCGCATCATCCAGTGGCAAATCCAACAAGCCCATCAGTTCCACCGCGCCATCACCACCCATCTCCGGCACGCTTCCCACACGAAGCAAACTTAAAACCATGTTCACTGCCTGGCCAAACGTCACTTTAATCTCACCAGCAATTTCATCTCCTACATCGCGCACCTGCCGCAGCGCATCGGCAATTTGCCTAAGCGCATGATAGATTGGTTCATCGCTGGGTTCGTACCGGCGCAGTTCTAAATGGCCGTAAATATGACGCATCATGGCAGCGATCTCACTACTCCATGCACTGATCGGCTTTGGTTGCTTCCGATCACGTGGCAGAAGATCATCGACCGCCGCTCGCAACGCCAAAACCTGCTCGCCATAAACCTTTGCCCGCCCATCACCCATAAGCACCTCGCCGAGATCTCTTGGCAAATGCTCAGTTGCATAGCGGTCAACTGCCGCAAGGAATTGGGAGACAACCCCATCGTGAGTTGCAATACCCCCAGTTGCTTCGTGTGTATTTTTGCTTAAAAACCCCTGTAAATCAGGATGTCGCAGGATAGCTGCAAACTGATCGAACCCACCAGCTTCGGCGTATCGCCCCATCGCAGCAAGCAACACAACAGCAGGCGAGTCCATCAACCGTCGGCCACCTGCATAACGATTTGGCGCACCAGCTATATCAAGTGCCCGGCTAATTGCACCCGCATGTTCTTCATGCCCCAATCCAACGGTAATCTGATCGTATCGTAGTTTGGTTGTCTCACCCGCCTCTGCCATGAGTCGCACAACCTCCCCACCGATCTCATTCTCCTTCCCCACGACATGAATCATTTGGTCATTCATATCTAAGTGTTGATTAGACCAGTATGACACATCCAGCCCCCCAGTGAGATGAAATCCTTCTTCATGTTCTTCACTGGCGTGCGTCACCACAATCAAATCCCCAGCACTTTCCTCGTGAGCCGCAGCTTGCTTCAGCATCGATTCAAGCTGCGTGCTCTGATCCGGCATCGCGATCATGACGACATCGCCAGTTAATCGACATGTACCATCTTCAATGGCAGTAAGCCGTGCGCGCTGCCGATCAATTACGCCAACTGCAGCACATTGATCGTGATACAACTCGTCCAATGCGCCCGCAGCTTCCCATCTCGATCGTTGCACATCTGAAAGATCAAACCCATCACCCTCACAGCGTTCAGTCACTTCGTTAACTCTTAGAGATCCAGCTGCCAGTTCTTCCGACAGCTTCCCAAGCTGTTCCGCCATCGCCCACCACGCGCCGAATTCATCTTCACCTGGCCGCGTGCCCACCACGCTTTCGACCAACCCCTCGCCGGCTGACATAATCGCACGTGTCCTGAGTAACTTCGCTTCCAGCCCACTTACCATCGGCTGCGCCGATTTATACAGATACTCTGGCAAACCGCCCGCCGTGACGACCTCTGGCGGAAACAAGATCGCCCCCGCATTCTCGGCCTCACTGACTAAAACCTCCGTGAGACGCCGACCCGCGCGTGCCGCCGCAGTAACCACCACGACCTCTGACATATCCCAAATGCCATCGGACGTGTACCGGGTACGTAAAAATTGCGCTGCCGCCGCCAACACCGGCTCGTTCCAATCCACAGTATGTGTCTCAATTCGACTCACCATCTCAGTATACCCATCCCCTCTCAAGCCGAAACCACCCATCCAGGCACACTTAACTCAACTCTGACATCTCCCTGTCAGCCGGATCAAACCTATTTCACACTTCATTCATTGCCTCTTATCCACCACAAGGCGTACAATTTCAGTACGATTTCTAATCGCCCGGGAATTCCTGTAAGCTGGTGGCACTATGGCAAACATTGAAGAACGAATCGCACAGTGGGAGCAGATGGCTGCATCGGCTCCGGACGACATGGCATTTTTCTCCCTCGGCAATGCCTACAAGGACGCCGAACGGCATGAAGATGCTGAAGCCGCTTATGAAAAGGCCATCGGTCTGAACCCCGGCATGTCCCGCGCTTACCAATTCCGTGGCCAGTGCCTCATCAAGCTCGGCCGCAATGACGACGCTGCCGCCGTCCTCGAAACAGGCTACAAAACCGCTGCAGAACGCGGTGATGTCATGCCGCAAAAAGCGATCGGCTCGCTCCTTACCGAAAAACTAGGCAAAACCCTTCCGGATGTCTCAGAAGCGGAAGCCAAGCGTGCAGAAGTCGAAGCCTCGGGCGACATGATCCTCGACCGTCGCACCGGGCAGCCACAACCCAAACTTCCCGACCCGCCCATGCGTGGCCCGGTCGGTGCCTTCATCTATGCTAACTTCGGGCAAGACACTTGGCGTGAATGGATCGGCCAAGGCACTAAGGTCATCAATGAACTCCGATTGGACTTCTCCGACCCTAATAGCCAAGATATCTACGAACAGTACATGCTCGAATGGCTCGGTGTCTCCAAGGATGAAATCGAATCTGCTGAATAGTCATTCCCTCGCATAACATTTGAAACAAACCACCGTCGGCTTCGTCTATCTACTACACGAGGCCGACTATTTTTTTAGCCTCACCGCAAACCCATAACCTCCGCATCCTCCGTAAGTTTTCTTCTCATCAGATCACGTATCCGTTATCCTGAACGATACAACATCCAGCATATATCACGGTTTCATCATGACACATCCGAGGAGTTAAGAATGATCACGCCATACCAATCGCACACATGCAAAATCGGTCTAAGGCGGGCCTTCACATTGATTGAGCTCCTTGTCGTCATCAGTATCATCGCGATCCTCATTGGTATCCTCTTACCTTCACTCGGCCAAGCGCGCAAACGCGCCCGCGCCACTGAATGTCTTTCCAACTTCCGCCAACTTGGTATCGCTGGCACCATCTTCGCCGACGAACATGATGGTGCATTCATGAGCGCCACCTTTCCTATAGGAGTCGGCTCTGCCGGCGTTCCAATCTGGTACGACGGCTCATGGACACGCACCCTGAAACCCTACATGAACGAAATGGATTCTGACGAATTCGCACGTTGTGGCTCCGATGCGTCACCACACTTTGAAATACCTGAGCCCGCTTCTGAACGACGCCGCATCAATTCCTACGGTATCAATCTTCTTCTCAACGCACATATCTCCAATGGTACTCGTGCATATGCTGGCAAAATTCATCAGGTTGCCCTCGCATCCAACACCATCTGGATGGGTGAACTGCACGAAACCTCGATCTTTTCTGTTGCTGATTATTTCTCCCCCACACAATTCTTCCCCACATGTACCACAGGATGTATGCCTTTCCCGTCACAAATACCTACCGAAAACCGGCATCAAAATGTCCCCCAATGGCTTTATGTTGACGGACACGCTTCACCCAACAAAGAAGATGAACTACTTGAATACGAATCAGGCGGCGGAGACATCACGTATATCATTAACAAATTTGATCCGCTCTTCGGCCAATAAATTATGATGCCTATCAATTAAGTCACAACATTACAACGCATTCCGGTACGATCATGAACGCTACACCCGACAACAATCTCATCACCTTTCATTGTCACGCATGCCATGTTTCTCTTACCGCCGATGCATCACAAGCTGGTCGCGTGGTTACATGCAGCGAATGCGGCGCAATGAATGTTGCCCCAGCCTCACCCTCACAGACGACTGCCGCCGAACAAACAACGTCCCCACACAACACATCCCTCGACGATACAGACTTTAATCTCACCGCCATCACTGAAGATGCGATGATTCGCATGCCGCAAAAACACAACGCGGAACATCAAACCAAAGCCCCCGCTTTCTCTGCTGCTGCTGGCGCCACTATTGCTGCCGATCAATCCTCCGAAATCGTCGGGCCACCGGTTTACCTAGAGCCAGAACCTGCTGATAAGCAACCTCTAAAGCTCAAAATTCAATCCCTTCCACTCAACTTCCGTGCCTACTTGCTTACCGCTGCCGCAGCCATCATGATCCTTGTCATCTGGATCGGCCTCTACATGATCACCGCACAGCCACTTGCTTATCTTGCTCCAATTTTTGCATTGATGCTGGCCCTCCTCGCACGTGAACAATCTCAAGATCGTACTAAAACTTTCGCTGCCGCCGTCACCACCATCGCAATATTCACCATTTTTATAACCCGCATCATCATGGCCACATGGGCGTTTTCTATCGTCGCGCCGCAACAAGCAGCCGGAGATCTAGGCCAACTCAACCTGGCAGTGGGCATCGAAATGATGGACAAAGACATCTTCTCGGCGGATATTCGTGATCGACTCAAACAGCAAAAAACAGAACCCCAGCAAGCCGGAGAGCAACAAGCACGTGCCGCACAGAAGCTCGCTCACGACATCGACAAAGAAATCCAAATCCGCATCAATGGCATGACCCCGGAAGAAAAACTTCAAACCATTCAATATCTCATCCGCGAAAACAAAACCGCCGCCGCCTCACTCCACAGTAAATACAGCCCTGGATTCAACCAATGGGATATCATCATCATCCCGCTTGCCGCGATCTTCCCGCTTCTCCTCTGCATGCCTCCACGTCGATCTGATTAGGATTAATCACATCCATCGCCAACCCATTACCACTCACCAACGTATAAAAGGTATCATGCGTCATACTTCGCCTGCCATACCTCCCAATCCTCACTTTCGCCCTCATACGAGCGGCATGCTCACAGAACAATTATCGCAAGCAAACACAATCACTTGACCAAACGTCACACGCACATCAAACTGACGTTACTAGAACAACCCAAACCCTGACAACTACCGGCCATCCGTCTTCTAACAGGCATCTAAAGCATCATGAAAAAAACCATTCACACATCATCATGCCTCGTCCTCACACTCGCCACCGCAATGTTCACCACAGGCTGCGCCGGCAATAAAAAAACAACAAACACCGCTGCCGATCTCGCACCCAATAGCCACGCCAAACTCCTTTATGACGAAGCCGTTGATTACCGACAGGCAGGCTATCTCGATGCCGCTCTTGCGACCTTTGGCCTCGCCCTCGAAGAAAACCCCTCACTCACCGAAGCCCATCTTGGCATGGGACACATCTACCGCGCGCAAGGCAATCTTCCCGTAGCTGAGAATGCCTACAATCGCGCTCTAGAAGCCAATCCAGAATCTTACGACGCCAACTACTATCTTGGGCTCACCTTCCAATTACAAGGCAACGTCGCTGGCGCCATCAACCAATACCTCCGCGCGATTGTTATCTCGCCTTATCGCATCGAAGCCAATCGTGATATTGCTGCGGCCTACCTACAGACCGGCTCTCCCGACTCCGCTCTTCAATACGCCGAAGCGGCTGTCGAACTTGCGCCAGAGTCACAAGCGGCTTGGTGTAACCTCGCGGCTACCTGTAACCTGCTCGGTGACTACAAACGTGCAGTCGATGCCTATCGAGAGGCGGCCGAACTCGGCAAACTTTCTGGAACAATTATTCCTGGTTTCGCCAATGCACACATCAAACAGAAGAACTACAACCGTGCGGTCAATCTGCTTTCACCTCTTGCAGAAAAAACAACTGATCCACTCATCCTTGAGCGTCTTGCTTTTTCCCAGTTCAAACTCCGTAAATTTGATGAGGCACTAGAACACTATCAACAAGCACTCGCGGCAAAGCCGAATGATACCGCCTCTTTGAATGGTATCGGGGCGTGTTATATGACTAAGTTCATTCAGTCCGGGCGCAAAGAGCGTGACTTCAAAACAAAAGCCTACGAGGCATGGCGTAAATCACTAAACCTAAACGCCAAACAGGCACATATTGCTGACCTGCTCGTCCGCTACAAAGGCATTTAACATTACAATAAAATACATCGCACAAAAAAAGCTCACACCATTGTGTGAGCTTTTTCTTTACATCTCTCCAGCCATTAGTCAATCAATCTCAACTCACCTTGAACAATCTTCAACGAACTGCCATCTGGAAATTGAATGGTTGTATCACTTGCACCAACATCGCTTCCGTCAAGCAACGAATCCAGCGACACAACATAACTCGTCCCAACCGGCACATGCTTCTCATCTGAAGATGAGGTCACGATCCAAGAATATACTCTTTGATCTGTACTTAATTCGCCCTCACCCTGAATATCTACCAACGATCCAATAGTTAAGCTCCCCACCCCCAAATTCATGATTGAACTGCTGCTATACATTATTGAACCTTGACTGCCAGTAAGAGAAAGCGTCCCACCGCCATTATTAAAAGACAGCGTTGATTCATCGTCAATGAGTGGAGCTGAACCTATATCACCCGAACCGGAGCCGCCACCTCCACCACAACCAAGCACAACAGAGATCATCGCAAAAAATAGTACGGCAGGCATATACCAATAGTTCAATAGCTTTGACACCGGAAATCTCCCAGGAAGTTAAAATGTTTCCACTCGAAAGGAAGTGAACTAGGATTGATTCCTCCCGAAATACGTCACGCCACTGTTATATTTCAGCGGATACAAATAGTCAAAAACCGCCTAAGGCACATAGAAAACGAACCACCCCATTTTAACAATCCCAATCTATTCTCTTCTCAACTATAATTCTCAAATCCCCAAACCTTCTCGAATAAGTCGCTGCACTTCTGCGGAATCTTTTGAAGCATCAACCTTAATCACCTGTTCTTTCTTACCCATCACCGCGATCGCCGGCTCAGTTCCTTCGTGGTAATCTTTCATGCGCTTGCGTACCGCAGCTTCATTATCATCCGCGCGCTGCACCAATCTTCCCCCGCAAACATCACACACCCCATCAACTTTTGGCCGGTGATAAAATAGGTTGTAATCCAAGCCGCATTTACTGCATAGTCTCCGACTTAAAACGCGTTTCATCACGACATCATCACTCACATCCAAATGAATCACCGCATCGATGTCATACTTTTCAATGAAGAATACAGCCTGCGCTTTGTTACGTGGAAACCCATCAAGTACAAACCCATAATTCCAGTCATGCTCTTCCAGACGCTCACTCACCACTTCCTGAACAATATCATCTTCAACAAGATTGCCACCCTCAATACCTCGCCGCACCTTCGCGCCGAGTTTTGTATGCGCCTGAATATGCCAACGAAAAATATCTCCCACGCTGATGTGCACTAAGTCATAATCGTCGCATAGACGCTTCGCTTGGGTCCCTTTGCCGCTACCCTGCACACCCATGATGACATACTTTTTCATCCTTACATTCCTCTTACACGACCGTACAGCCCCGCCATTGCGGATCTGACAGTTTATACAACGTTATGGCGGTAACTGTCTCTTGTACCTGTAAATTCATTCCCCTAAACTAGCGGCAATGATTGCGAAACCCAAACTGCAGCCCAGCAAAGCAACGATCATGATCAAGCCCGTTGGGGCCGCATGTAATCTCGATTGCACGTATTGCTATTACCTTCCCACACATGACCTCTATGGTTCGCCCGCACATCGGATGTCATACGATACGCTGGAGAATCTTTTCAAAACTATTCTACCGCATTGCGAACAGCGCGTCTCTATCGCATGGCAAGGCGGCGAGCCAACACTTGCTGGGCTCGAGTTCTTTGAAAAAGCGGTCGCCCTACAAAAACAATACAAAAAGCCTGATCAAGAAATTGAAAATGCACTACAAACCAATGGTACGCTTCTGGATGATAAATGGTGTGAGTTCCTCGCTAACAACAAGTTCCTCATCGGCCTTTCCTGTGACGGGCCGCCACACCTGCACGACCATTACCGCTATGATCACCAACATCGCCCATCATCACAGAACGTCATGCGTGGGCTCAAGCTGCTACAGAAGCACCGCGTAGAATACAATATCCTCACTGTACTGAATGATCACAACGTCAAACATCCCGAGGATGTTTATAACTACATTCTCAATCTCGGCGCGCGTTTCGTTCAATTCATTCCTGCTGTTGAATGGGACGAAACCGTCGAAGAGTTCACCTCTGGCTTCCCCCCTGAAAACCCTGGCGTCAAAGACTGGGTCATTAAACCCAAAGACTACGGCACATTCCTCTGCAAAGTCTTCGACCTATGGAACAAACGTCATCGAACCCACGTCTCCATCCAGATGATCGACGTGATGCTCAATCAATATCTCTTCAATAATTCCTCACTTTGTGTCCATTCGAACTCCTGCCATAACCAACTTACCGTTGAGCACGACGGCGCGATCTATGGCTGCGACCATTACGTCAATGCGCGATGGCAGATTGGACATGTCTCCGACAAAACATGGAAGCCGATTACACAGCCTTCCCCGGGATCGGTTCCGCTTACCATCGGCTCAACCAACGAGCCAGACCGTCCCGAGTGGTCACAGTCTCCCTTTGAAAAGGACTGGTTCCAATCAGTCGATACTGAAACATTTGGTGATTTTGCCACACGTAAAATGAATCTCCCACCGGACGAGTGCGGCAAGTGTGAATATCAACGATTCTGCTATGGCGGCTGCCCAAAGCATCGTCCACATCGCGGCGATAAAACTGAAAAAACCTATCTCTGCGAAGGCTACTACATGTTCTATGAACATGCCTTGCCTAAACTCGAAGAGATTGCGCGGCACTATCGAATACATGGTGAATTACCACCACCTGAAATGGAAATCGAGCGACAACAAAAACTCGCTGAACAGGGCCGTCATCCTGCGGCACGAATCAATCCAAATGAGATCGGTCGTAACGACCCCTGCCCTTGCGGGTCAGGACTCAAATTCAAAAAATGCTGCGGCAAGCATTAACTGTCACTTCGCCATTGCCGCATATCAAAAAATGTCCGGACACATACATGCCCGGACAAAGCCCCAAACCACACACCTAACCGCAACAGGTTAGTGTCACGAATAGTTGTTAAGCTGAAAACACGGCCGCTTGCCATGCCCAAACTACATCAGACGGTTAAACGAACCAGCCTTCACCTCATGCCTTGGAACAAAGAATATCTGTTCCAAGCGTGAAGCTCGGGGGTACATATACGCCACATGCTCCAATGACTAATCTATGATCTACCACAACAAAAGTTGTGTAGTGTTGACGGTTGTTTCGTCTTGCACCACTTCGTAGCCACCCACAATCATGCTAATGATTGCCAGCCCGATAGCGATGATACCCAGCACGATACTGGCAGTTGCCATACCACCTTCGCCCCGTTTTTTCGCAGATACTCCCAGGATCAAACCCACGATCCCAGTCGGCAAACCCACGATCGGCACGCAAGAACTCACCACGCCGACAATACCGAGCACCAAGGCCGATATTGCAAGACCATGCCCTTCAGATGCACTTCCGCTTTCTCCTTGCCCTTCTGATTTGTGCTCATCATTCATGAGAAAATCTCCATCATCGTATTATGCACATGTTAAAGAGCTGATAATGCAGACGGGAACAGCTCCGGCCCCCCCTTCATCGTCCTATCCTATGGCAAAGCAATATACCCCCTTTCCCCGCATCCCCTAGGTTCTACTCCCACGACCGATATTGATGCCTTAAACATTTCAGGCACTATCTTTATAAATAAAAAATGCTAGCTTCCGCTAGCATTGCTACAACTACATCTCCTGCGATAATCACCTAAACACTATGGCGTTGTAATCTCATCCGTGGCTGAAACAAATCTAATATGCCCAATAGATGGCCCCTCTTTTGCTGGTTCAATCTCCGCCCGTAGCGTATAGTTTCCATCCATGTCGTACTGCTGTAAATCTAACTCAAATAGCGTTTTTGTATGCTTCTGTTTGAAAATATAACCTCCACCAATCTGCGCGCTTTCTGCAATATGGTCGTCTCGAGCAACCTCAACACCATTACAAAACAGAACAACCTGACGAATACGAACATCCCCCACACCTTTATATTGTTGTATGCGAAACGTTTGCGTCCCCGAACTTTTGATGAATGCACTAACGTCCCAGCTACACTCTGCTTGGCCATTAGCTATCCAACTTCCAATCACAAGCCCTAATCGCTTACGATCAAACTCTTGGTTTATGCTTTCGCGCATTTCAACCAATTTGGGATACTTCGCATAACTATCAGCCAGCGCCTGCTCAAGAGTTTGCCTTGCCACAGCACTTTTTTGTGTATCCTGATGCGTAAAAATTGGATTCAATTCTTCTCGATCATCCACAGCATACAATCTACCATCCCAATACAATTTGTATTCATGGTTTCGTACATAGATACATCGTCGCTCAGCACGGATACTGATCGAGGGATAATATGAAAGCAAAAATTCTTTGGCACGACCTTTCTCACCGACAATCCTTGGGAGAAAACTTCTGCCATCAACATCGTATTCTCTCGGAACCTTTAAACCAACAGCATCTGCAATTGTTGGCAACACATCCGTGAAATCGATCAGGTCACTAAATATTGCCCCACTACCTGCCTGCGTCCCAAGCCTTGCAACCATCGGCACACGATTACCTGAAAATTGTGGATAGCTCTTGCCACCATACATCTTGGCGCCATCCCATTCGTAACCAAGCATTGGGTATGTACCATTGTCGGAAGTGATCAATATCAATGTATTGTCATAAATACCGTGCGTTTTCAGCCTATCAATCACGTTGCCAATAAGCATATCTGCATAGAAAACCATATCCTTGAAGTTCTTTTGGATATTCGCTTCTTGTGGCTTCAGTTTATCTGACTCAACGCCATCCCCAACTGTTAGTGGCGTTGTAACAAACGGCCAGTGTGCCAACATCATCGGATAGTAAACAAAAAAAGGTTCTGCTTGATGTTTATCAATGAATCCAAGCACACGATCATTCACAACATCGGGCCCAAACCGATCTTTAATCCCAAGCACACCGCCTTGATTATCAACCAGCGCGGGTTTATAAAATCGGGCACCGCCTTTCACATTCTTCATCTCTGTGTTTTTGGGTGTATAGGCGTGCAAACAAAATTCATCAAAACCAAAACCTTCCGGCGTGCCATTGATTAGATTT
Source organism: Poriferisphaera sp. WC338 (assembly GCF_050931845.1). GTDB lineage: Bacteria > Planctomycetota > Phycisphaerae > Phycisphaerales > Phycisphaeraceae > Poriferisphaera. Next base: position 256,443 of record NZ_CP194516.1, on the reverse strand, counting down.
TCACGGCTCTCCTTCGCGCTTGACAACTGCCACTTACCAAACACCCCTGTTGCGTAGCCTGCATCACGTAACAAATTCCCGAACGTCTTTTCCTTCGGATTCAAATATGCAAATCGATCATAGTTTTTGAAGTTATGCCGCCCGGTCATTAATTTCACACGTGATGGCGTGCAGATGGGCGTTGATTCACATTGATTAAACGTTACACCTTCACTGGCAAGCCGATTGATATTTGGCGTCTGTAACTCAGATCGACCAAGTGTTTCAAAGCATTCATAACCCGTATCGTCAAGCATAATCAGCACAACATTTGGCTGCCCATTCAGGCCTGTTGACTGAAATTGATTTTTTGCAACAAGGGTTCCATGCCATACTGCGCCTAAACCCATCGCACTCATTCCAATTGCTGCTGCAGATTTAACGAATTCACGTCTTCCAATCATGTCAACATCTCCATATAACACTCACTGTACATTCGAAAAATGAACAGCCAAAACAATTTAAAATGCGGTGTGTGCAATCGTATGCTATCATATTTCGGATCGCTCCGAAAGATTGGCTATGATTATAATTTCATCTTGTGGCAACCAAATCCTCCACATAAAAAAACAACCCTCAGCGTGAGCCGAGGGTTGCATTGATTTTATCCAGATTGAAAATCCGCTTATTTCGCAGCGTTCAAACGTGCCTTAAGTGCCTCGAGTTGCTTGGTGAGGCGAGCTGGGAGCTTGTCGCCGAACTTGGCGAAGTATTCTTCGATCTTGCCAGCAACGTCGAGCCATTCGCCAGCGTCAACCTTCATGAGTGCGTCCCAGTCCTTGTCAGACATGTCAAGACCTTCGAGGTCCATCGCAGCCTTGGTTGGGAGCTTACCGATTGGGCTGTCTACTGCTTCAGCCTTGTCGTCGCAACGCTCAACGACCCACTTGAGGACGCGTGAGTTTTCGCCGAAACCAGGCCAGAGCCACTTGCCGTCTTCGTCCTTACGGAACCAGTTGACGTAGAAGACCTTAGGCATCTTGTCGCCGCCCTTGTCGCCCATGTCGAGCCAGTGTCCCCAGTAGTCAGCCATGTTGTAGCCGATGAATGGGAGCATCGCCATTGGGTCGAAGCGGAGTTCGCCGAGGCCACCTGCTGCCGCAGCAGTCTTCTCTGAAGACATTGCAGCACCGAGGAATGTGCCGTGTTCCCAGTCAGAAGCTTCGAGAGCTAGTGGCTGAGTTGTTGCACGACGGCCGCCGAAGAGGATCGCGTCGATTGGAACGCCTTCTGGGTCAGCCCAGTTAGCTGCGATGACAGGGCACTGTGCTGCAGGAGCGGTGAAGCGAGCGTTCGGGTGAGCTGCTTTCTTGCCGCCGTCTGGAGTCCAGTCGTTGCCGTTCCAGTCGATGAGGTGACCTGGGACGTCGCCATCGATTTCTTCCCACCATACATCGCCGTCGTCTGTGAGAGCGACGTTGGTGAAGATTGAGTTTTCTTTGAGTGATTCCATCGCGTTCGGGTTGGAGTGGTAGTTTGTACCAGGAGCAACGCCGAAGAAACCAGCTTCTGGGTTGATCGCGTAGAGGCGGCCATCTTCCTTGAACTTCATCCAAGCGATGTCGTCACCGACGCACTCAACTTTCCAGCCAGGGATGGTTGGGTTCATCATTGCGAGGTTAGTCTTACCACATGCTGATGGGAATGCAGCTGCAACGTACTTCTCAACGCCTTCAGGGCTTGTGAGCTTGAGGATAAGCATGTGCTCAGCCATCCAGCCTTCACGTTTAGCCATGGTTGAAGCGATACGGAGAGCGAAACACTTCTTACCGAGGAGTGCGTTGCCGCCGTAGCCTGAACCGAAGGACCAGATTTCGTTGGTTTCTGGGAAGTGAGTGATGTACTTGTTGTCAGCGTTACATGGCCATGCAGCTGATTTTTCGCCGTCTGCGAGAGGTGCGCCGACGGAGTGAACACATGGGACGTATTCACCGTCTTCGCCGAGAACGTCGAGGACGTCCTTACCTACGCGGGTCATGATGTGCATGTTTGCGAGGACGTATGGTGAGTCGGTGATTTCAACGCCGATGTGAGCGATTGGTGAGCCGACAGGACCCATGGAGAATGGGATGACGTACATGGTACGACCCTTCATGCAGCCCTTGAAGAGAGGCATGAGAATGTCGCGCATTTCCTTGGGATCTTTCCAGTTGTTGGTTGGACCAGCGTCAATTTCTTTTTCGCAGCAGATGAATGTGCGGTCTTCAACGCGTGCGACGTCGGCTGGGTCAGAGAAGATCAGAACAGAGTTAGGCTTCTTTTCTTGGTTGAGCCACTGTGCTGTGCCACCCTCAACCATGAGGTTGAGCATGTTCTGGTACTCTTCCTTTGAGCCGTCAGCGATGTAAACATCATCCGGCGTGGTCAGCGCTTTGATCTCGTCGATCCAGGCCAACAGTTTCTTGTGATTGGTCAGGGTTGCATTCGTCATGGTAGCACCTTAAATGTAGTTTTAAAAAGGGTTTAAGGTTTCTCACACAGAGCGTGAGGCCCGTCCAACACGCGGCGGATCGGGCATGTTTCTTGGTTTTCATCCCCATCCGTGCGGGCTTTGCACCCGTCGCCCCAAGCTGATTCCCTCCCCAGCACCAATACCATACCAATCTGTCCTTTTTTTGCAATTCGGACACTTTGGTCCTCACATCATTAACCCAATTCAAACACCCTGAATCCTCCATTACATGCCCCTACACCCTCAACATCGACCCTTGACCGTCAAGAATCTCACTCGATTTTTGTTTTTTTTTGATCCATCGCTGCATTGGCCCCCACCGCACTTTTTCTGTTCCGTCCGGCCACATCTAGCACCCGCAACACAGCACTTTCACTCTGCCCGACATGCCGTACTTTCCCGCCTTTCTCGGCGACTATTACCCACGGGAGGCTCCCTGCACTAATTTCTGTGAGGGTCTGCTGCGCCCGTGCCCCACTTGCTCGCACCATCACTCGTCGCCATCTTGCATCTACCATCGACGTGATTTTGTCGTCTTTACCCTCCACATCCAATACCACACGCACCACAACCAAATCTGCCATCCCTTGCGTGCCCAACTCCGCTTTCACCTGCTCAAACGCCGCATCGCGCAGACGGTCCCCAACCACATCATCTGCCTCACTAACCACGAGCAACTGTACCTTGTCGGCATGCTTAGTTGATTCCCAAATCCGCCCGGTTGTATCAAGCGCCACCTTCACATCAAGCGGCTCACCGAGTAACTCACCCATCACTTCCATCGCACCAAACCCGGCCAACCGCATATCATCTTCACCCCAACCTGCACGTAATTCCTCGAACAACATCATCCCCTTCTCGGTCATCCCACATTGTTGATACAGCGCAAGCAAACCCAATTGAACCTGTTCCAGTACATCCTTTGCTACCATTGGTCCAACAGATTCATTTTCTTTGGCTTGATCCATCACTAACTTTTCAAGATCACTTGCTGCCATCTCCATCAGATAAACCGCATGGCCTTGCTTATCTGTTGTTGTGGCACCGGCATCTTTCTCTAAGAGAGCTGCCTGCAATTGCCAATATCGCGCCATGGCTTCGACATCACGTCCACCAATCTTAGACATATCACGGGCCGCACTCCGCAACAAGCCGATCCGCCTTGCCTGCTTACTCGAATCTTCCTTCTCCTGTGAAACATCCCGAGCTAATGCATATTGTGCCCGCACACTCAGCATGGCTGCCTGCATCCGTTGGTCGCGTGCCACTTGATCATCCTTCACAATCACGCCCGCCTGCTCACCAATCTTTGCGACATCCGCCCGAGCAACCTCACCTTGATCCGATCGCAATGTCCCATCGTCATGGACCAGCTTAACCATTGCCTCGCCCATCCCCGACAACTTCATAGCGGTCACTTGTGCTTGCAGTCGTGCGATCTTGCCACGTAATTTTTCTTTGCTCTCAGCAGTAGCTGACTTTGTGGATGAAGAATCTTTCAAAGCCTCTTGTTTTTCAGCATTCTTCTCCGGCTTGGCTGCTTCAGGTTTTATAGGCGACTCAGCTGTTTTCTTTTCCGCTGCGTCCTTTACCTCTGCGCCTTGCACCACACAACAGAACACCGTCCCACAAGTAACCGCCACACATATCGCACTAACCACCCCGCCAAATACCGCTTCCAACTTTCGCATCTTGATCATCCTCGCTCAATTTTTCATCGCAAAAATATCATTATCTTTCCTGCGAAACGCAGGTTTCAGGACCTTTGTACCCCCCACCCTTCCGCCACGCAATACCCAAACCTGCATACCGCAAGATCAATTTTCCCACCCCCGCATATTCTGCGAATCACCCCCTTTTCAGTCTTCTTACGACCTTTACAATACAGCCCGAATAACTAAAAATTTCCATCACAAGGGGACCAATCATGCTCGCCATCACCACTATGATCACACATGCGATCGAACCCACTCTCGCCTTCTTTCACTTCCCCGGCTACCGGAGCCCATACACCAGCCTCTTCATGATCCCCGTTTTCATCCTCCTCTATATCCTCTACCGCAGTCTCGACAAACATTTTTAATCCACTAATTAATCATTCCACACATACCATGCGCACCATTCATATCCACGACATCAACCTCGTCTTCAATCTCCCCCTCATCGTTCAACTCTGGATCTATGCCGCCATCATCATCGTTCTGTTGCTTGTGGTGATCCTCTTCACCAAAAACAAATAACTGCGTCTTAATCACTCCAGCCAATCTTCGAGCCAGGTATTTCACGCATCGTTCCTACTGCATTTGCCAGTACCAACCCCGCCACACTACCGCTAGTATCTGAATCTCCACCTTCAATGTGAGAACCCAACGGCCCGCCCATCCCTGGCCCCAATCGCCAGTTCGCCTCACAATCATGAATCTGCTGATCGGCAAAAATCCGCGTCGCCATGCTGGCCGCAAAACCGTGCACACCCCACGGCTGCGCCGTCGTATGGTCTGGCTGCGTGTTCATCAAATGATGACCCATTACCTTGCTTCCCGCCTCCCACCAATCCTCTCGCTTCTGACGAATTGCCAAGTTCACCACACCATGCACACATACCAACTCCCGATACCACCATGCATCCAATAAATCTCCACCCCCGGAAGTACCACCCTCGGCATCAAATTTCCGAAACTCTCCATCATCCCCTAGCCCATCAACCAATCGGCTTACCAAAATGTCTACCACGTCCCCTACCTTCTTCCCCACATACATCTCACCATATACCGCTTGTGCATCTTCGCCTCGAATCCAGTTCAAGCACATCGCACCAAGCACAATCTCATCAATCCCCGGCCCTCGGAAGCTGGTTCCGTTTTCATCCGTCCTTTTTTCACCGGACCCATTTGGAATCGCCTTCTCAATCGCATACTTCCCCGCCCATACAAAACCCTTCGCCGCCGTCGTTGCCAACACAAGCAGCTCATCCTGTTCCGCTTGCTTTAGATTCTCCCACACCGTCATCAATGCCTGCCAGAACAAATCCACCACCAAGCCGTGATAGCTCCGCCGCGTGAAACCGGGCCCATCTTCAAACCGCGCGCTATACCCCTGCCTTGCGCTAACTTCTCCTGCCTTTGCCAACCACTTCAATCCTTCCTGCAAGCGTTCAATCTCAAAACTTTCAGGTCGCAAAATCACATTTGCCGCAACACCACCAACGCTCACACCAAATACCTCCACACCTTCTTTCTCAGACCCTTCTGAGCCACTACTTTCAGAGGCGGGAGTGGGGGGGACCATCGCACCCGCCAATGACGACATCATCTTCTCATACCGGCTAAAATCACTCATCCACAACTTCCTGACTCACGCGCCATGCGCCTGTTTGATCTAAACCATTTTTACCAGAGCCACACCATGCCCAACTGGACCACCCTCGGCAAGCTACACGATTTCTCGCAAGCTGACCACACCTGCATCACGATCGAAAACATCTCACTGGTCGTCTGCCCTGTAGATAACACATTTCATGTCATCTTAAACGCCTGCCCACACGCCGGCTTGCCCCTCGGTCAAGGCGAACTCCGCGGCAAGGTCATCACCTGCCCTTACCACGGCTACGCTTACAACGTCACCAACGGCCGCAACATTGACTGGCCACACGATGAACCCCCGATCAAAACATTTCCCGTTCGCATCGAGGGCGATACCCTCCAAGCTGATCTCACATCTTCACTCCCTAATACTGCCGAGAACATCTAACCTCTCAATCTCCACTCGCCAGGCTGCCGATACCATACGGGGCCTACAATCACCCCACCCCCGATAATCACATACAAAGAGTCATCAACATGCCTGACCTTTTCCAACAAATCGAAACCGACCATGACGCTGCCGTCGAGCGGCTCATTAACTTCCTCTCCATCCCTTCGGTCTCAACCGATCCGCACTATGCCGACGATGTACAAATCTGCGCCGACTATCTCCGTGATATTTTGAAAAACGATTTCAAACTCAACACAGACACGCATCCCACAGGTGGACACCCAGTCGTCGTCGCCACCACGCCTTCCAATCTTGTCGCTAATCCTTCCGCACCGCATGTGCTTTTCTATGGCCACTACGACGTGCAACCTCCAGACCCGGAAGACAAATGGGAAACCCCACCCTTCAAACCCACCATCCGTGATGGCAAAGTTTATGCTCGCGGATCTTCCGACGACAAAGGACAAGTCTTCTGCTTCATCGAAGCATTGCGTAATCTTCGTGCTGCACATCCCGAACACAAATACCCCTGCCCCATCACGCTTCTGATCGAAGGCGAAGAAGAAATCGGCTCGGCCAACCTTCCACGCTTTATCAAAGATAACAAAGACCTACTTAAAGCTGACATCTGCATCGTCTGCGACACCTCGATGTGGAACGAAACCACACCAGCAATCACTTATGCTTTGCGTGGCTTGCTCTACTTCGACATTCAACTTCACGGCCCGTCGCGCGACTTGCACTCCGGCGTCTACGGCGGCACACTCGCTAACCCATGCAATATCCTCACGCGTGTCCTCGGCAACCTCTTCGACGACAAAAATCGCATCAACATTCCCGGCTTCTACGACGATGTCGATGAAATCACTGCGGCTGAACATTCCGCATGGGACGCACTCAACTTCGATGAAAACGAATTCCTCGGCAAGGTCGGCGCCAAACCCTTCGGCGAACACCGCTTCACCACACTCGAACGACGATGGGCACGCCCCGCCTGCGATATCAACGGCATCTATGGCGGGTACATGGGCAAAGGCGCCAAAACCGTCATCCCAACTTTCGCCGGCGCCAAAGTCTCCTTCCGCATCCCCGCTTCGATGGACCCGGTCAAAACCGCCAAGCTCTTTACCGACTGGCTTAAAAATCAAAATGTCGCCGACCTCGAATGGAAATTTGAATCGCATGGCGTAGCCTACCCCACATCCTCACCACTCGATTCCGAATACATGCAAGCCACCCAAAGCGCGATCCAATCCGTCACCGGCAAGAAACCCGCCATGGTCCGCGAAGGCGCCACCATCCCCATCGTTGCCGACTTCCATCAAGCGCTCGGCCTCGACTCACTCCTCATCGGCTTTGGCCTCGAGACCGACGCCATCCATTCCCCCAACGAACATTTTGGTTTGGACCGCCATCTCCTCGGCATCAAAACCCTCGCGCAAACACTGCTGAATATCTCACAGCTCAAAAAGTAATCCCTCCTTGCTTATCTTGATCTTTTGCAAGCCCACTCGCTCTGCGGGTGGGCTTCTCCATCTCTAATCCCAAGCTCCCCTTCCAGCGACCGCTGGTGGCGGCGTTATCCTGCAACCTCTCATCTTTATTCTCACTCAACAACGTCTTCCGTTATCATAATGCCATAGCAAAATTGAAACCCAACATTTAATCCACCAAAACCAAACATGAAAACATAATCCGCCATCTTCGCAACGCGCTCATTTTTGCTATGGTATTTTTAGCAATCTTTATCACGCTCATACAAATACCCACATCTAAAAACAGCATTATTCTCTTTCAGATCATAAGCTTTATAGCTATCCCATATACCTTTGTTCGCGACAACATCGCACCACTGTTTACCAACGATTATCAAATAACACGACGAATCAGCGTCATAGTATTTTTCCTCTCGCTGTACACGATTGGCTTGCTCTTTTCATTGACATTCAGCTTTGCAAAAAAACAATCCGTAAAAAAATCTCAATTGAATTGCGACGCAATCAAAACAAGTTCAAAATAGACAAACCAACACACTCCCACAAAAACAAAACCCAAAATCTCTCTTGCACTTTCATGCAAAACCTAGGATAATCTAGGTAGCGTCTATCGCATGATTAGGCGGCTGACATTAAAAGAGATGTGCGTTCTAATCGAACGTTGCCCTACGGAAAACTGCAACATTTCTAACCAACGGGCGCGTGCGGGCAGGGACACCCTATGGAAATTCGTATGTAGTATGATGATGTTCATAGGGTGTTGCCTTGTCTCGCGTCGTTGGTCAGGCTGTTGCAGGCCTTCCGTAGGCGCGATGACGGGCAGCACCCTTTTTCTATGCGCCCATCCCCCGGGAGCATCCCCCCCTGTACGTAACATCAACAGGCTTTACCGCCATCTGATTTACAGCGCATTGTCCCGACCCCCGGAACTCCCCTGTCGTCTTGCCCGCCGGCGCGGCAGGGGAGCATTTTGATCTCCGTCATCAAATCTGACAAGCCGATGAAAGAGAAACATCCATCATGATCCATCACATCCACTGCCCCGCCTGTAAAGAAGAGATCATCTTTCCGTGTAAACACCCCAATCCTTTCGCGCAAGTGCCGCTTGAACATGATCGCGTTCCCGTCAATGGCAACCTCGCCCCTTACTTCAACTCCGCAAAGTACTCTTTCACCAAAACGCAACTCAAATTTCTTTTTCTGCTCGATATGGTTGGTGATCCGTTCCCTTCGCCAGATCAACTTCCAGAACTCGATTCTGAATGGTTAAAGCACATTCAAGCCGCTGATCCCGAGACGATCCTCACGTTGCTCATGCACACTTTTAGTCACTGGGACAACATTACCAACCCGCAATGACCCCAGGGGTGGAACCCGCGGGCTTGAATAGTGATTGATTAACGATGCGTTGCAAGTCAAAGAGCAAACTTGCGGAGATTGAAACGAACAAGGAGGGTGAGATTAAACCAAAACCTCGCGGTTCAAGTCTGAGTATGGGTATAGCCGTTCTTGTTTGAGCTTGTCCATTAACTTCTCTGCGCCGTACATACGGCCGTAGTCCATTTCTTCCTGATGCACGAGCATGCACAACATAAGTTCATGATGTTCACCATCGACTTCGAAGCTGCGTTTTTTGAAATGCAATTCATCAAAGACGACGTGGTACATGAGTCCTTCACGCTCGAGCATGATATCGATCATGTCGCCGGGCTTGATGACTTTTTCACGTGCATACACGCTGACTTGTGACATGATCTCACGCGCTTTGATGTACAAGCCGTAATAAGCTTTGTCTTGTACGGTGCAATCGCCGGCATGAAAGCGGACTTCAAAACCTTCGGGACGTTTGGCTTTGGTGAACATAACCAGTTCGAACATGCCGTGCTCGTTGGGGAGCGGGCCGTCGCCGTTGATTTCGATCATGCCCACGGTGCCGAAGCCGGTCCCGCGAACCTTACCTTCAAACTCACGGACCTCGACTGTTTCTTCTGGCACGATCTCGTTGAAAAGATACGCATGCGGATGCCCGAGCAATTTGCCCATGGCTCGTTCTTTGCGATGCTCAAAGGCAGCGCGCTGCGCGGCCATGGCCTCTGCGCCGCCACCGCCGCCCATCTTCAAAATTTTACCGATCCATCCCGTCTTGCTGCTCATCATCGGCTCCCGTGATATGGAATCTACAGATAGCTCACGAAAGATCTGACACCTTTCGACCAAACAGCCAACTGATTGTGTTTCTCAGATCAAACCTGAACCATAAACCTGAAGCGAATTAAACCTGACTAAAAAGTTCGTGAACGCCACAACATTGATACCCCCCTCATCCCCTCCACACGCACCCATTGACAAAGCACGATCACTCTCACAGCAGCATCAGAAGCTGCCACCCCACATCTTACATAGGCTAATATCACACCTGCAAGACTTTTTTCATTCCCCCGCTCTTTCCATTCTAATCACACTCAATAAAGCAAACTTCATTCGCTGGGCGAATCTCAAATTCCCCAGTTTGCCATACTGCAAACATCTCTCATCATTTTCTTGTGACTTACTTCGGTTTTCCCTACCTCTTTACGGCTCTTCCGCAGTTGTATTCTATGACAGTCGCATTACATTACCTACTGTCATATTCTTTGCGCTCCGCGCGCAGAGCGCTTTACCAAAAACTGCATAAAAAAGTATTCATGCAAACGCTGAGCACTCAGCGGCTGCAGGCAACATCACATCCCTTGTAGACACATTGATTTTGTTCCATCAATAAAACGCAGGGCGAGGAGAGACGACCATGAACGCTATCCATTCATCAATCTTGTTGTGCGCCATCACTGCTGGCAGCACATGCTTCAACACCACCTTCGCCGCAACGACCTCCACCCCGACGCCCACCTCCAACATCTGGCAAGGCGACACCTCCGACGACTTCTTCGATGCCACCAACTGGGAACTCGGCATCCCCGGCAGCCCACATGCTGACCTCCCCAAAACAAACATCCCAACCTACTTCGGCCCATACAATGTCCTCGACCCCGTTACAGGTAACCCAACCGGCGTCTTCGCATTCCCTGCCGGCCCCGCACTCATCGACATCAACGACTTCACCAGCACATCAACATTCACCATGGCCGCATACGATGGACTCAACCAACTCACCATCAGCGGGGGCGCAACGCTCACCGCTACCGGCACTGTCGGCGCGGCAACCAACAACGGATACGTCCCCACCGGCGCAATCCAAAAAGCACACCTCATCCTCGACAACGGCAACATCGACGGCACATGGAGCTTCACCGACAACTCAAAAGTCACCATCAAGTCCGGCACCATCACCCGACAGTCAACTTGGAACGGCCGAATCGGACAATTCGTCGTCGATAACTTCGCCACCTTCCAAAACACCGCCGGCACACTCAACCTTTCCAAAGAAACCATCAACAACGGCACCATCAGCTTCGACGCCACAAACCCCGCAACACAAACCTACAACATCGCCATAGACAACGGCAATGAAACTTTCCTCACCGGTTCCGGCCGACTCCGCCTCCTCGGAAGCAACCATCGCATCCTAGGCTCAGGCACAAACTTCTCAACAATCAACAACGCCTCATCACACAGCATCCAAGGCAACGGAACCATCCGATCACTCGTACTCAACAACAACGGTGAACTCGACGCAATACACTCATCAAGCGGTAACACACTTCTTCTCGACGGCATCATCCTCAACCTTAACGCCGGCAGCAACACCAACGTAAGCACATTCGCCACACTCGAATTCAAAAACTCAACCATCAACAACAACGACTCCATCTCCATCCGACAAAACGCCAACGTGCGATTCACCGGCACCAACACCGCCAACGACGTCCGCTTCACACAAGACGGCAACGTAGACGTCGACGGTACCACCACCTTTAATAACCTCTCACTCGCTGAAGACATCACACTCAGCCACAACACCAGCAGCGTAAGCCTCAACGGCAATATCATCAACAGCGGACTCATCACCTTCCAAACCGGAACCACCACACGCTCCCTTAATGTCGACAGCAACCCCGCAAACACCACACGCTTCCTCGGCAACGGCATACTCGAATTCAACGATACCTCTCAACGCATCATCGGCTCTGGTACCAACTTCTCCATCGTCGAAAACGGTACCGGCCACACCATCCGTGGCAACGGCAACATCCAACAAATCACACTCAACAACGCCGGCACCATTCAGGCATCTGGCGGCAACCTTCACCTCAACAACATCATCTTCAACCACCAAGGCGGTAACATCACCGTCGACAACGGTAGCTCACTCCAACTTTCACACATGACGTTCAACAACGCGCCTTCCATCCAGACCAACCAAACCGGAATCATATATGCCTCCGGCGGAACCTACAACGACGTCAACTTCCAAGGCACAGGCAACGTCGAACTACACAACTCAATCACAACATTCAATAACCTCACCACCACCGCAAACGTCACACACAACACCGCCGCCGCAAACCTACGTGGCACCATCAAAAACAACGCTACCATGTCCTTCCTCAACGATGCCACCACACGCACATTCCAAGTCGACGGAAACGGTGCTAACACTACCGACTTCATCGGTAACGGCACTCTCCAGTTCCATCAAAACAACCACAGACTTCTCGGCTCAGGCCAAACCTTCTCATTCGTCAACAACGGTGCCGACCACACCATGCAAGGTAACGGCACCATCCAATCACTCACACTCGACAACGCCGGTACAATCCGCGCTGAAAACGGAACACTCCTCATAAACGCCGTCGTCCTCAATCATGTCGACCACGGCGGCGGTGGTGGCGGTGGACGTATCATTGTCGATAACGCAGCAACACTCGACCTCACAAGCACTACGCTAAACAACACACCCACCATAGAAACAAACCAAACCGGCATCGTCAACATCACTGGCAGCACCCTCAATGACAACTCCAACATCACCGGCACCGGTACCGTCAATCTCAACAGCACCGCTTCCACCTTCAACAGTCTCACCACCACCGCAAACATCACACACAACACCGCCGCCGCAAACCTACGCGGCACCATCAAAAACAACGGACTCATCTCCTTCACCAATGACGCCACCACACGTACATTCCAAGTCGACGGCAACGCCGCAAATACCACCGACTTTAGCGGCAACGGCACACTTCAATTCCTGCAAAACAACCATCGTCTCCTCGGCTCCGGACAAACCTTCTCATTTGTCAACAACAACGCAAACCACACCTTCGCAGGCAACGGCACCATCCAATCACTCACACTCAACAACGCCGGCAACATCCACGCACAAAACGGCACACTCCTCATGAACGCCATTGTCCTCAACCACCAAACCGGCGGTGCCGTCACCATTGACAACGGCAGCACACTGCACATCAATAGCTCCACCACCAACAGCGGGCCCATCATCCAAACCAACCAAACCGGAATCGTCCAAGTCACCGGCACAACACTTAACAACACACTCTTCCTCGGTGACGGCACTACCAACCTCACCGGAACCGCCTCAACACTCAACGCAATTGAAAACAGAGCAAATCTCGTCCACAGCACCACCTCCGCAAACTTACGCGGCACCATCAAAAACCGTGGGACCATCACCTACCTCGACGACACCACCACACGAATATTCCAAGTTGATGGCAACGCAAACAACACCACCACCTTCTCCGGCTCAGGCGAACTCCTCTTCGAAGCCGCACCAAACAGGCTCGCAGGCTCCGGCAAAACATTTTCATTCGTTGAAAACACCAACGGACACTCCATCCGTGGCTCTGGCACCATCCAAAACCTCACACTCACCAACACTGGCAACATCCATGCCCAAAACGGCACGCTGAATTTCTCCAACAGCGACCTCATACACCAGAGCGGCACCGTCACCGCAGACACCGGCGCCACACTCCAATTCACCGGCTCATCAACACTAACCGCCACAGGTGGTACCATCTCAGGCGGAGGCGTCATCCAGGGCATTGTCATCAACAACGGCGCATCCCTTAACCCCGGCAACTCCCCCGGACTCCTCACCATCCACGGCAACTACACACACGGCACAAACGCAGAGCTCGTCATCGAAATCGTCAGCGACCAGAACAACGCCAAAGGACGCGGATACGACACACTCAGCATCACCGGCAACACCGACATCACCGGCGACCTCCGTGTCGTCCTCAACAACGACCAGATCATCACACAAGGCACCACCTTCCAAATCCTTTCCGCCTCCTCCATCACGGGAACCTTCGGCTCCCTCCTCCTCCCCAACGGTGGGCCTGCCAACCCCTACTTCTCCATCACCTACAACCCGAACAGCATCCTCCTCACCGCGCTCACCGACATCCCTGTCCCTGAGCCCGCCTCCCTCCTGCTCCTCTCCGCCGCATCCATCCTCATCACTCGCCGCCGTCGCGCTGCATAACCGCATGATCGCCGCAAACAACCAAACTTTGCACACAACGCTCTTGGCTTTCCAAGGGCGTTTTTCTTTCATATCCCACCCACTAAACGCCCTATACCTACTTTCTACCCCTAGATCAGTGTCTCTGATATTTATTCTTGGATTACAGCTATGGTTTGAAGATATGAACTGAGGTATTCCTAGTACGCTTAACTGTACTGATCTCAATAACCTGCACGAATTCAGGAATCATCCATGGCCGTAACATCGTATTGCTTTTTTGCTATTGCCCTCATCGCCGGCTTCGCCTTCTTCTCAGAAGTCGCCGCAGCCGCACCCAACAAACTTCAATCCCGATGGGCCAAAGATGTCAATCCATCAAACACACTCCCCGAATACCCCCGCCCACAACTCGCTCGCGAAAACTGGACCAATCTCAACGGCCGTTGGCAATACGCCATCACTGCCGCTCTTGATAACCAGCCCAAAAGTTGGGACGGCCAAATCCTCGTTCCCTTCGCGATCGAATCCAAACTCTCCGGCGTTCAAAAACCTCTCTTGCCTAATCAGGCACTCTGGTACAACCGTACACTCAACCTCACCAAACCGACCAACAACGACCGCACGCTCCTGCACTTCGGTGCTGTCGATTGGCATGCCACCGTTTATGTCAACAACCAAAAAGTCGGCGAACACCGCGGCGGGTTCACTCCCTTCACCTGCGACATCACTAGCGCACTGAACAACACCGACACACAAACACTCACCGTTCGTGTTTGGGACCCGACCGACCAAGGCTCACAACCCCGCGGCAAGCAAGTCCTCAAACCCGAAGGAATCTACTACACCGCGGTCTCTGGCATCTGGCAAACCGTTTGGCTCGAAACCGTTCCCAACACCTATATCACCTCCCTCAAAATCACGCCTGACTTCGACAACCGAACAGTCAACATCACCACAAACACAAACAGCCCCGCTGGCGATCTCACCATCAACATCACCACCGCTCATGATGACAGCACCATCTCCAGCTATCCAAACGCACCCGTTGCACTCAGCACAAAAAACTGCGAAGCATGGTCCCCTGACGAGCCCAACCTTTACGACTTCACCGTCGAACTCAAACAAGATGGCAAAGTGATCGACACGGTCACAAGCTACTTTGCCCAACGTAAAATCCATTTCCAAAAAGACGATGGTGGGATCAATCGCCTTTACCTCAACAACGAGCCGCTCTTCCAATATGGCCCCCTCGATCAAGGTTGGTGGCCCGCAGGTCTTTTCACCGCGCCAACCGATGAAGCGCTACGCTACGACATCGAAATCACCAAAGCTATGGGCTTCAATATGACGCGCAAACACGTCAAGATTGAGCCCGCACGTTGGTACTACCACGCAGACAAACTGGGCTTGCTCGTTTGGCAAGACATGCCCACACTATCTGCCGCCGGCCACAACCAAGGCATCCCTCCACACGGCAGCGACATCAACGCCACCGCACAACTCCACAACCAATTCACCGCCGAGTGGAAAGAGATCATCGACACGCTTTACAACTCACCTTCAATTGTGATCTGGGTTCCCTTCAATGAAGGCTGGGGCCAGCACCAAACCAACGAAGTGATGAACTGGACCATGGATTACGACCCCACGCGACTTGTAGACGGTCCAAGCGGATGGGTCGACCGCGGCGTCGGCCATCTCAAAGACATGCACAACTACCCCGCACCCAATATGTTCCCGACCATGCCCGACCGCGTTTCCGCACTGGGCGAATTTGGCGGCATCTCACTGCTGATCAAAAACCATCTCTGGCAACGCGACAACAACTGGGGCTACATCCAAAACGAATCCAAAGAGGAATTCCTCAAACAATACAATCAGTACATGCTGCAACTCCGTTCACTCATTGACAACGGACTCGCTGCCGCGGTCTACACGCAAATCACAGATGTCGAGATCGAAACCAACGGGCTGCTCACCTACGATCGTGATGTCATCAAGATCGATCCCGGCACGCTCAAAGAAATACACGCGCCGCTTTATCGTCCTGCCATGAAGCAGAAGGTCATTGTTCCTTCCGCCAAGCAGCGACCTCAAAAATGGCGATACACCGACAAAAACCCCGGCTCCAACTGGTTCAGAACCAACTTCAATGACAACCGCTGGAAAATCGGCTCCTCCGGCTTCGGCACTAGCGACACACCCAACACCATCGTCAATACCACATGGAACACCGGCGATATCTGGCTGCGTAAAGACATTAAACTCAGCGAGAAAGAACTGAACAACAATCACGAATGGCAAATCTCTATCTTCCATGACGAAAATGCCACCGTCTATATCAACGGCATCCTCGCCCTTCAAACCACCGGCTACACCACCACCTACATCAACATGCCCATTCGCCCCGAGGCCATTGACGCTTTAAAACCCGGCAAAAACACCATTGCCGTGCACTGTCATCAAACAGATGGCGGCCAGTACATCGATCTCGGCCTTATCCAACTGGTGCCATAAACAAAACTAAATCATCTAGATCTACACAGCCCCACCTTTTCGCCTACGGCGAATCATCAACATCCCAAGCGAGATCATCCCCGCCGCCATCGCCGATGGTGTTGGTACGATCACAGGCAACTCACCCCCATTTTCTACAAACTCGCCTAACGTCACTGTACCAACATCTACCAAACCATAAATCCCGCCATCAAGTGAAATCGGCCCAGATGGATTGCCAAGATATGTGATACCTATATCAATATCCTCAAAACCACCAAAACCGATACTGTATAAATCTTCTAGCGCAACATCCTGTTCAAGCGCAAACAGCGAATCCTCTGCAACAATGCGTCCTTCACGGAAAAAGTAATTATCAATGTAATTAATACTATTACCATCAGCATCCGTGGCAACATGTTCATTAGTCACACCAAGCGTATCAGATTCAAGCGGAAAGGATCCAATTACCGCATAGGTGGTGCTCGTATCAGTAACAATCGGACTGTCGAGCGCAAAATACTCCCAATCATCCGAGTTACTTACACCTGATACCGATGCGAGAACCTCGCCAGTATCCGCATTGTAGAGCGTCACTGTCTCCAAGTTCCCCGCATTGCCGCTCCACTTGGCAAGTTCTGTAATCAAAATATCTTCTTCAGCAACAGTAAACGCATAACCCGCCGTCAACGGCGTGTCACTCGTTCCTTGATACGCATAAGGACTTTGATTTCCGTTCGTAAACCCACCCCCCTTTCCTAACTGATATAGCGTCTCCGCCGCCGCATCATTCATAATGCCAAACCCAGCCAACGATGCCACCGTTGCAATCGTTGCAATCGTTGCTAAGTATTTTGACCTTCTTTTTTCCATTTCAACCAATCCTTTCCTAACTTGATCAGTAACGAGTCAATAAATATGAAAACAAATAATGATCTCATAAATCAAAATCACCCACGCAAGCAACGAATGAGTACCGAATTTCAACAATTGCTCAGACTCATCAACCATTGGATGCGTCAATCAATTAACTGATTTTCTCCAATACAAAATTCCCAATACATAACCTCATCAAACAACCACCGATTCAAACAACATATAATCGGCCGTCATATACAGTCCTAAAAACAATCACGCAGGACGAAACAATAAACAGTTAATCTGCAAAGAAAAGCGCATTAAAAAATAAATGGCTTCTCAACGCACTAATAGTCAATACAAAACTGATAGGCATCCAACCCAACGACAATATTATCTGAATTCTCCTCCTAACAGACAACAATCCACACTTCTCATCCTTCAGGTTTTACACCGCATCCAACTCATTACATTTAGCAATATCCCCCACCTCCCAGTCACACATGACAACCATCAACACATTTTCTTGAGGCTAACAGATCGTAACCCTTCATCATCCCACCTCCATTCGAATCAGCGTTCTAATTTTCTTTCGCCATCAAAAGAACAACGATCAAGCGCTGTGCAAATCTGCCCGCCCTTACACCACCAACACATCACACATCTCAAACACAAACCGACACTAAAAAACCAAGGTTTTTTTCGCTAACCACACACGGTATCCACTCCCATAGTCAGCACTAGGTCTTGTGCCAATCCCCCGAAAATTAACCGAACCTACAGATCTGCTCTCATCAACTTCAAACATATTGCGTCTTCCATACATACCGTACAAGTTTTATAATGCCTCACCCAAACAGTAGTTACCCCTCAGGAGATTTTCACAATGCGTGCGATCGTCACCGGCCAGGTTGGCATGGACAAACGCTCTTACTTTGACAAAGTCGTCAACCTTGCCGGCAACCGCGGCGAGAACGTTCAACTTTTTAATGTCGGTGACATGATGTACGCCGAAGGGCGAGACATCCCCAAAGGCCGCATCTTAGACCTCCCCCTCTCTCGCCTGAACACGCTCCGCCGCTCCGCGTTCAAGGACATCATCGCGCAATCCAAAGGCCAAGAGAACATCATCGTCAATACACACGCCACCTTCCGTTGGCGTCACGGCCTCTTTGCCGCCTTCGACTTCGATCAAATCAAAGAACTTGAAATCGACACGCTCATCGTCCTTGTCGATAACATCGAAGTCGTTTACGACCGCCTTCATGCTGACCACACAATCGATGCCACACTCAAAGATTTGATGGTTTGGCGTGAAGAAGAAATCATGGCCACCGAACTACTTGCACAAGCACTTGGCCTTGGCAACAACTTCTATGTCCTCTCACGAGGCCGACATGAAGAAACGATTGAAACTGGTTTCAAACTGATTTGTCGTCCACAACTCCGAACGGTGTATCCAAGTTTCCCGATGACGCACGTGGTGGGCATGCCAGATGTTTTAGAGGAGATTGATGCATTCCGCGCGGAACTCGCCAAACACTTCATCACGTTCGATCCGGGCGATGTGGATGAGAAGCTGCTACTGGATCAGGCTATTGCCGCAGCCAAAGAAGGCAAGGACTTCATCGAAACCGAAGCTCATTCCTTCAGCGGCAGTGCCAGCCAGGTGCGCGTCTCTGTCAAACAAGTACTGGACATCGCCGGTGATATCGACGGGCAGATCTATGCCCGTGACTTCAAGCTGATCGACCAAAGCGATATCATTGTCTCATTGGTTCCCGAGCTTCCCGACGGTATGCCGGGGCTTTCAAGTGGTGTCGAACGTGAACTACAACACGCTTTTGAACACGGCAAGGAAGTCTACGTCGTTTGGAAACCTGAGATTAAACAACCAAGCCCATTCATCACCGAAACCGCAACCAAGGTGTTCAAGACGACCGACGAAGCGCTCACATACTTTGAAGAACAAGGCATGTTTGCCGAGACCAATCTGTTCGGCCACTAATCAGCGCAGCCGAACACGATCGCCCTAAACACGCCGCTGGTGAGAACAGGCCAAGTGAAGCGGGCAGAAGATAAGCCGTTGTTGGAAAGCGCACCTGCCTTCAAGATCGATATAATCTGCCATTCGAAACCGCCCACGCTAACCCGTGGGCTTTTTTGTGCCCACCCTATCGATTGATACTGCAAAAATGAGGATGCATTGCATGCCAAATGCGAAGATGCGAGAAGTCACGGAGAGATGTAGATAAATCGCCGGCTTGCGGATAGTCTATGGCATATGCCGAGGGTAATCGGCAGCGACGACGGGAAGCCACAACGGCGCTTCCCAAGAACGATCGCAATACCTTTGATCTTCTTCCATCCGAAAGGATAAAACCATGGGCGGCGTTCAAGCCTTTATCATCGCAGGGATTGTTATTGGCGGTATTATTCTGCTGATCATTCTGGCGTTCTTGTCACGGTTCTTCAGCTTATGGATTCAAGCACAAACCTCACAAGCTCCGGTCAAAATGTCCTCACTGGTCGGGATGTGGTTCCGAAAAGTGAACCCGAAGGTGATCGTGCTCTCACGCATCCAGTCGGTGAAAGCCGGCATTGATGTCTCGACCAATCAGCTGGAAAGCCATTACCTCGCTGGCGGGACCGTGCCGCGCGTGGTTAACGCACTGATTGCCGCCGACCGCGCAAGGATTCAACTGCCGTGGGATACGGCGTGTGCGATTGATCTTGCCGGCCGCGATATTCTTGAAGCCATCCGTACCAGCGTCGACCCGAAGGTGATCGACTGCCCGAACCCAAGTGGCGGTAGTGATCGACTCGACGCCGTGGCCAAAGACGGTATCCGCCTATTGTGTAAAGCCCGTGTGACCGTGCGAACCAATCTCGCTCGGCTCGTTGGTGGTGCGACCGAAGAAACGATCATCGCTCGTGTCGGGCAAGCCATCGTCAGTGCCATCGGCTCACAGCCAAGCTATAAAGATGTGCTTGAAAACCCGGACGGCATCGCACGCAAAGCGCTTGAGTCCGGCTTGGATGCGGGTACCGCCTTTGAAATTTTGTCGGTGGATATTGCTGACATCTCCGTGGCAGGTGTGGACCGTGAAGCAAACGTCGGCGCGAAGTTACAAGCCGAGCAAGCCGAGGCAGACAAACAACGGTTCCAAGCGGAAGCGGAGAAACGCCGCGCGATGGCGATCGCTCAAGAGCAGGAGTTTAAAGCTGAGGTTCAGAAGAACAAGGCGTTGGTTGTGCTAGCGGAAGCTGAGGTGCCCAAGGCGATGGCGGACGCATTCCGCAGCGGCAACATGGGCATCATGGATTACTATCGCATGAAGAATATTCAGGCGGACACAACGATGCGCGACAGCATTGGTGGCGGTGACAAAGATGGTAATGGCCAAAAGAAAAAATAACCGCTATCTCAAATCGAAAATCGATCACGCGCCCAGTTATTCTGGGCGTTTTTTTATGTCGCTTGGTGATGACGAAGCTCATCGCAAAAAGCCCAAAGTGGCATGGATTGGTCTGATCTAAGTGCAAGGTAAAACGTGAGGCCAAGCTTATCAATGATCGCTGCTTGAAGATGATCCATATTGCGACCAGTATGGGCAGAAATACTCAACACTTCCGATGACAAATCATCTTCAATTGTCTCAGCCTGTCCATCTGTATCAACCTTATTTATCACCCATAGATCCGGCGTGCTAGGCAAATCCTCAAGATCCGGAAAATCCTGTTCAGGATCACGCATAGCGATCAAAAGATCAGCCGTCTCAAGCACAGATCTCGCAAGTTTGATCGCGGCTTGCTCAATATTATCTGATGAAGATCGCAGCCCTGGTGTATCGAACCATTTGACTGCAACATTGCGTGCAGGTTCAAGGGTGGAATTGATCGTTGCATCAGAACCGCGAGGGAATGGTGACAACTCAACAAGAGCACCGACCCAGTCTCGTGTCGTGCCGGGAAGGTCGGCAACCAACGCAGTAGATTGACCAGTAAGACGATTGAGCAACGCAGATTTGCCGACATTTGGTTGGCCAACAACCGCCACTGTTGGTGGCACGATGAGCTTGTTAAGAATTGCGGTGTCACGATTGATCGCGTTCCAGTTTAATGGTTGATTAGACGCGAGCGCATCCAGCCATCGTGCAGGTTGCGCAGCAAGGGTCGGAATGGCAGCCGGTGAAGCGGCGCGCGAAATCGCAAGCAATGATTCGGCTTCGATCGAAGAAGTCGCTTCGGGAAAAAGCGATTGCGCCGATGGCGTGGGATTGTAAGTGCAGCCGAGAGATTGCAAGTGAGTGAGCAATTTGTGTACAACGCGCGGGCCGCCATGTGGAAAGAGCATTACAGTCTCACCCTGCCCTGCTTGCTGAAGAACAGCAAGCCCTTCATCAATCCCCGCAAAATCTGCAAGGATCAATCGCCCAAACGGAAAGGATGACTTGCCGGTAAGCTTGGTAAGCAGTGCCACAAGCATTTGGTGCGTGCCGGTGATTTGCAGGATCGCTATAGCGCCGGGCGCATCCGCCGTGAGTAAAGTGAGCTTGGGTTGTACCGTAAATTGATTCATACATCTAACAAATAATAAGAGAGATCAGGAAGCAGAGGCGTCTTGATCTTTGATGAAGGACGGCGGCTGCATCTGCATAGGCGCGCCTGTAGGAAAATTCACAAGTTGAATCACCAGTGCAATGCCAGCGGGAATGAGAGTGATGGTGTGGTTACTAGTTAGAAAAGCGCCGATGATCGCAACGAGGTAGACAGCAAGCATCAACGAAAGCAATAAGAGATTTGCAAACACGTAAGCCTGCGGCGTGATGCGGTGAGATTTCCAACCTTTCTTGTAAGTTTGCATCCGTATGAAGTAACCAAGCGGAATAAGCACCGCGAGGATAATACAGAGCGCCACGGTAATATTGGGAGCAAATTCAGGAATCGGCTGAGGAATAGGCGGTGAGTAAAAAAGCAAAAAGAACGCTCCACCGAGTTGGCCGCCGATCAGTGCAAGCCAAGTGAGCTTCATAACATGCGTGGTGCGCTGGATCTCGGTAAGGTTAGGTGTGCCGGTGGACTTCATGAAAGAGATTATACATTGAGATTACCGATGGTTTGGTGAGCCTTTAGCGTGATGGGGCCGGCGGGGGGAAAGGCGGCGAGAAGCGCGAGAAATGCAATTCCTGCAGCAATGCATGTGGGGAAGACGGGGCCAATGAAAAAGGCGAAGACGAGAGCGACGATAGCGGGACCTTCACAAAGAGCGCAGCAAATGATGATCGCGTTGCCATAGGCGCCGAGTTCAACAAGACCGTCCTCGTTTGTATTACTTTTGAAGATAACAGCACGAACAATGAAAGCGATAGGAATACAGATGAGCGCGCCGAAGGGCAAGTAGATGAAAAGGTCACGGTTGTTACCTGACGGCGTGGGCGGCTCGACAACAAAAGCGAAGACCGCTGCAATGACCACAACGCCGAGGCAGAGAGCACCCCAGATGATACGGTTGGTCATGAGGGCTTGTTTGGAATTGGCGGGTGCGCTAGATGATTGGTTCTCAAACATATTCAACCTCGGATATTTTTGCTGGGACTGCAAACTAAGAACATTGTAATTCAAGTCAAAAAAGAAAACACCAACGAAATGTTGGTGTTTGTGTTATATCTTCGGGTAACAACAAACGAGGAATTAGGCTTCGGCTTCCTGCTCGAGGTGTTTGCGAAGGGTGACGGCAATGCCAGAGAGCGTGAGGTTAGGCACAACACGATCAACAAGTTCGTAGTTGCGGTAAAGCAACTGCGAGTCGCCGCCTGTCGCGACGACAAGTGGATATTGCCCCGTTTCTTCGGCAAATTTTTCGACGAGTTCGTGAACCATGCCGCGAAGGCCATAGAAAACGCCAGCCCGCATAGCTTCGATGGTATTATGTCCAATGGCCTCGACAGGTTTCTCAATAAAAGTTTCAGGCAGTTGTGCCGTTCGACGGGCTAGCGAATCAAGTTGTGTTTGCGCGCCGGGTGCGATGGCACCACCGTGGAACGTGCCGGAACCATCAACAAAATCAACGGTGATTGCAGTACCTGCATCCACAATGACGCATGATTGCTTAAGTACATCGTAAGCTGCCGCCGCGTTAAGCAGACGGTCCTCACCCACGATCGCTTCAGGATCGAGTTGCCGCCCAATAGGAATCGTAATATCACGCTCCAAGCGAACTACATCGCGACTGAGATTTTCTTTGACGAGTTCTTCGATGTGTTCCTCGGCATCTGAGTTCACCGAGGACATGAGCACAACGGTGTCTTCGCGGTCACGCAATTGTTGAAATGCGTGAGACATGGCGTCGCAAAGTTTTGCTTCACGGCCATTCACATAAGTTGCGGTTTCAACGAGATCGCCTTCGACGAATGCGCCCAGACGGGTGCGGGTGTTACCCACGCTTACTGCAAGAAGATTCACTTTGATCATATGAGACTCAAAAATGGGCGGCCACGATCAAGGCTTGGGTTGATCCGGAACAAACAAGCCAATGAGCGACCAGCCGGTTATATTGCCAGCAGGTTCCGACAGAAGTTTACACACAAATGCGCGAATAGAAAAACGGACCTCCCCTCTACCCGCGAAATTAGACACAGCAACGCGACTTTATCCGTAACAATCCCAGTACGCACAGGGAAACGGTTGGCCTTTGCCTTTCTAAGTTTATCCATCGATACCTACTTCATACCGTATGGAATGAAGCGATTATCACGATTTGACCCCACGAAAAGTGAGACGAATGATCGTAAGCCAGAGGATTCTGCCCACCTGGCGGCATAGTATGCTTTGACTCGCAAGGGGGTACTTATGGCGGATCAAGCCATTTTCTTGAGGAACACACATGATCGCAAAGAATCCTGAAAATTGGGACGGGGATATACATGTCAACATGGGTGACGTACAAACCACGATGCTTTTACCGCTGTGGGCGCGTGCGGTCGAGATGCACAAAGATCGCCCGGTAATCCGTGACGAGGCCAGCGAACGTATACTCAAGGCACTCGACTTCGATTTTTCTATGTTTGATAACGCGCGCTACTCCCAAGTTATCATGGCGGCACGGCACACCATGTTCGATGAGTTTGTATTGCGTTATCTCGCAGAACATCCAGACGGCGTGATCATCGAGTTAGGTTGCGGATTAAGCACTCGGTATGATCGACTCGACAACGGCAAAGTACGGTGGTTTGATGTTGATTTGCCCGATGCGATCGAGATGCGTAAACGGTTCTTTGAAGATTCTGAACGAAACAAAATGATTGCATGTTCGATGCTTGAAGAAGCATGGATTCATGAAGTAAAAGCACAAAGCAGATGGGAGGGGCCGTATTTAATGATCTGCGAAGGCGTCACGATGTATTTCGATGAACGAGAAGTGCGCGGACTCATGCAGATGCTCGCAGATGAATTTTCTGGCGGATGGTTTGCATTTGATTCGATGTCGCCACTGATGGTGAAGATGCAAAAACACCATGAACTCTTGAAGTATCTTACCGCAAAGTTCAAATGGGCTCCACGTGATATTTATGTTGTGGAAGAGTGGGATAATCGCCTACATGTAATCGAATCGTTAACACTTAAGAGCTTACCCCGCGAGATTTTCGAACAGCTGCCGCTAAAACATCGCCTCAAGGAACGGTTCATTTCACCAATTGTTGGGCCGTACAGAGTGAACTTAGTCTGCCTGCAAGAAGCCAAAGTACCGGAGGCATAAACATGGTTGCAGAAGGTGACAAAGAAAAGGTTTCGCTAGGCACTATTCAGGAAACAATGATCGTACCCTTATGGGCTAGAGCTATAGAGCAACAGCAAGAAGAACCAATCTTGCGAGACCGGATGTCGGCCGCGATCATGGAACGGCTTGATTATCATATCGAGCCCAAAGGGGTGATGCCGTACTTGCAAGTCAGACTGTCTGTGCGAGGTCGGCTTCTCGATGATTTCGTACTTGAGTTTCTTGGCGAGCATCCACGTGGTTGCGTCATCGAGATTGGCTGCGGTTTAA
This sequence comes from Poriferisphaera sp. WC338, assembly GCF_050931845.1. Lineage (GTDB taxonomy): Bacteria > Planctomycetota > Phycisphaerae > Phycisphaerales > Phycisphaeraceae > Poriferisphaera. Next base: position 230,863 of record NZ_CP194516.1, on the reverse strand, counting down.
GTACCCGTTTTCATCGCATTGATAATGGTGAGGTTAATTGGGTCTGCGTGGATCTACCAGATTTAATGCAATTAAGAGAGAAGTTGATTGATCCTCACGAACGGCTTACAAACATCAAGGATTCAATCTTTGAGCATGGTTGGATTGATCAAGTGAAAAAAATTGGCGGTCCTTACATGATCGTAATCGAAGGACTTCTGCCTTATTTTGATAAAAATCAAGTGACCCGCATTTTTAAAACTGTTTCTGATGAATTTGATGGCAGCCGAATTGCATTTGATACACAAACCGAACTATATCGCAAACTGGTTAAACCAGGAAAATTAATTACAGCCGAGGATGGTGAAAGCGGCCTATCTTTCAAGTGGACCGTCAAACAGATTGAAGAAATCGAACAAATGGAAGGACGACTCCATCTGCGCGACACGCGGACATTGCCAGAATTGCCGAAGAAACAGTATCACCGTCTAACGTTCAAGACGCGGCTTCTTGAAACAGCAAGTTGTCTGTTCTGGGGGCGATATCGTGTAAACGTATTTGATATTCTAGGATTTAAATCCCCATAAGCTCAGAGACTAAATTATTGACTAGACTTCGTCATCAATAACATCTTCATCTTGCATAGCAGCTTGTTCTGAAGCTTTCCGATTCTCGATCTCACGAACTTCATCGTCTCGCCCCCATCCCTTGATGTCAGGTGCTTTGGTGTCACGTAATGTTTGCCAGCAATGATCGAGCAGTTCAGTAATGCCGGCCCGTGTGGCAGATGAAATCGGAAAGACTTTGATGCCGAGTTCTGTTTCAATCAGATCGACCGCGGTTTGTTGATCTTCTTCGCTACCGAGCAGATCGAGTTTGGTCAGTGCAACGATCTCCGGCTTCGCGCCCATCTCCACAGAATAAGACACAAGCTCGTTACGGATCGTGTGATAGTTCGAAATCGGATCGGTATTATCGGTGGGCTCAATCTCAATAAAATGCAACACCATGCGCGTACGTTCGATGTGCTTAAGGAACTGGATGCCGAGCCCGGAGCCTTTGTGGGCATTAGCAATCAATCCCGGGATGTCGGCGATAACCAGACGGCGATGACCGGTCAGTTCAGCGATACCAAGCTGCGGCTTGAGCGTGGTAAACGGATAATCGGCAATCTTCGGTGTGGCTTCAGAAACCGCAGAAAGAAAAGTCGACTTACCTGCGTTTGGTTTGCCGACGAGACCGATGTCCGCGATAAGTTTCAGTTCGAGACGAAGATGGAATTCCTCGGCAGGCTCACCGGGGGTTGTTTCGGTGGGGGTTTGATTCGTCGGTGATTTGAAGTGTTCATTGCCGAAGCCGCCCTTGCCGCCTTTGGCGATAACGTAGGTGTCACCAACAGTAACAAGATCAATAATCAGTTCGTCGGTCACATCGTTGTAGACAAGCGTACCAGCGGGGAGATTGATGATCAGGTCCGGCGCGGACTTACCGTGCATTTGCTTGCCAAGGCCTTGCTGCCCTTGCTGAGCTTTCCAGTGATGGCGTCCTGCAAAATCGAGAAGTGTTTCAACTTCATCGGAAGCACGGAGAATTACCGATCCGCCATCACCGCCATCGCCACCATCGGGGCCCCCCTTGGGGATGTACTTGAGCCTGCGGAATGAATTGCAGCCGTCGCCGCCCTTGCCGGATTTTACGAAGATGGTTGCGGTATCGACGATCATGGTGTGTGAACTGCCGGGGTGTTGGTAAAAGTTTATGACTGAAAACTACGAAGTTATTTTACAAAAGAACAACGGGCTCCAATACGGAACCCGTTGCAGATAGATCAAACATAAATCCGTTTGCCTGTGACGCCTGAAGATCAATCTCCAAACAATCACGCTAATGCGATCAGGAAGCAGAGCGGATGTGGACCTTGCGGCCTTGGAACTCGACAACACCTTCGGTCAATGCGAAGAGCGTGTAATCGGTTCCCATACCAACCTGGTAGCCGGGCTTAAACTTGGTGCCGCACTGACGGACAATAATGGAGCCTGCTTTGGCTGCTTGACCGCCGTAGAGCTTGATGCCACGAAATTGTGGATTTGAGTCGCGGCCGTTCTTAGTTGAGCCTTGTCCCTTTTTATGTGCCATGAGATCACCTCTTGTCGCAAAGCGGGTGTACCCGCAGATGATTATCTTCAATGATAGACCGTTACGCTACCAGAATCACGGAGCGACCAGCAGCGAGCGAAGCAGTATACCCGAATGTAGCCGTCCGAGGCAAACAGGCAGGATTGACCAACTCGAGTGCGTCTCCTCTCCACCACACTGACCACCCTGATTCCGTATGAACGGCGGAGCCAGATCATGCTTAACCCTTATGCAAAGCATCAATTGGGGAAAATAAGTGCAAAAGCCAGAGTTCACACAGCAAGTCGTGACTGGCAAGTTAACAACACCCAAAGCCATCCAAAATGGATCTGCAATTATAGGAATTAGTTTGCTAATTCGCTGGGCCGAATCCATCATCCAAGCGACAAGTGCGACAGGCGTGACGCTGGGTGGAAGGCAAGCTGCTGGACGAGAATTTTTTGGTTTTTTTATAAAAAATTCAACCCGGGAGTGGTGGCCTGCCGAAATACGATAAATTTTTCTTTTGATCACAATGACAGGATGATCTCACACACCCGGCAACCTCCTTCCGCAACGTTGCAGATTCGGTAAATCACTGGAAAATCAGTGCTTTTCAGCTCCCCAACCACCACAGTCCAAAGGCACGAGGGTGGTACGACTTGATCGTGATTTGCCTAACACAGGAAAAGGGTGAAATCAAGCATTTTTTTGGGCTGGCTCCGATAAAGAAAATGATCGCAATACTGGTCGCAACATTCACTTGCAGCCAGAGCTTGGGTGATTTAGACTGCGTCATCGGTGGGAAATCAGATTTGTTGTATACGCTGTAAACCTACACAACCGTTGCCAGCCAGGCAGCGGGAACCGTCGTCATCGACAGACGTTTGACGTTCTTATCATAGCTCTTGGGAGGCTACGCGTTGTTCACCCGTAAGCACCTTTCCGTTGCCGTTGTCTGTACTGGACTCATCTCCGGTTCAGCACTCTTACTTAATGCCGCCGACGAACCTGCTGTTCAGCCCACAGCTGCAGAACTGTACGCTGAAGGTATGGGCAAGTTCGAATCTGGCGATCTTGAAGGAGCCCGTTCGGTGTTCCGCCTGATCGATCCGATGCAGCTCGAAAACAAGGCCCAACGGGTCAAGCTGTTTGAATCGATGAAGGCGATCGATCTGAAGGCCGCTCCCAAAGCTAAAGCCAAGGCTGAAAAAGCCAAAGCTGAAGTTGCCAAGATCGCCAGCGAAGCAGCACCACAAGCTGAAGCACCCGCTGAAGAAGCAGCCGCAGCAGTCTCAGAAGAGGCTGTCCAGGATGTTCCTGAAGTCATTGAAGTTGCTCCGCCAAGTGCCGGTGAACTGCTGGCCTCAGCAGATGAAACTGCCGACGCAACCGCAGCAGCCTCACTTTATCAGCAGGTTCTCGCTGACGAAGCGGCTGACACTGCTTTGAAAGCGAAGGCCACTGCCCGCTTGGCTCAGATCAACCGCCAGATGAATGCTGCGGTAACTGATGCCCGCCTTCAAATGTCGCTGGCCGAAGCTGATCTTAAAGCTGGCAATCTTGCTGAAGCTCAGCAACGCTTGGACGCTGTTGCCAACAGCAACGTGAAACTTGGCTGGTTTGACGGCAATAAGCTCAACAGCTTGAGCAAAGCTGTCAGCTCACGCCAAGAAGCCATCGCAGCCGCTCAGGCCGCTGAAGAAGCCACACTCGCCAAAGCCGCTGCCGATGAAGCCGCTGCTCAAGCGAAAGCAGAAGCCGAAGCACTTGCCAAGGCTCAAGCTGAAGCTACCCAGGCCGCTGAAGCTGAAGCACTCGCCAAAGCACAAGCTGAAGCTGAAGCAAAAGCATTGGCCGAAGCCGAGACTGCTGCACTTGCCAAAGCTGAAGAAGAAGCCGCCGCCAAGGCAGCCGCCGAAGCCGCGGCATTGGCTAAAGCAGAAGAAGAAGCTGCCGCCAAAGCTATCGCTGAAGCCGCAGAAGCTGAAGCAGTTCAAGTTGCATCAGCTGCACCTGCAGTTGTTGAAGAAGCACCAGAAGCTGCAAGCAACGACCTGCTCGAACAAGCACGTCTTGCTGCCGCTCAACGTGAAGCACTCAAAGCTCGTGCTGCAAAGGATGAAGGTCAATACGACCTTGCTCTGAAGCTGTACCAGAGTGCAATGCAATACGATCCAGCAAACACACAATACAAGGCTGAGTCTGATGCCGTTCTGGCACTTGCTGCACAGCAGGTCAAGCAGCCACGCAATGCGTTCCAAGCCAATGAGTTTGAGCGTCAACTCCGCGCACAGGCAGCCAAGGCTCAGTTCAAACGTTACCTGAACGAAGCTGTAGCCTCGAAGAACCAGAAAGATTTCCCAGCTGCACGTAATGCTGCTGCAAACGCAAAGAAGGAACTGGACAACGCACGTATTGCAATCTCTTCTTCTGACTACGCACAAATGCGTGGTGATGCGGATCTGCTTTCTGCTGCAATCGAACAAGAAGACATGCAATATAAAGCGGCTCAGCTTCAAGCGAACCGTATCAAACAGGCACATGACGAACGGAAGAGCCGTTCACGTGCTGAAATGGAGCAGCGTCAGCAGGTCAATTCTCTGATCCGCCGTGCAATGGCTCTCCGCAATGAGCAGAAGTACCAGGAAGCATTGGATCTGCTGGATCAGGCACTTTTCCTTGATCCACAGAACTTCCACGCTCAGGGTTACAAGGAAATGATCGAAGACGTGCAGTTGCTCGTCGATGCCAAGCAAGCCTTCCGTGATCAGCGTCTGAACTTAGCGCGTGAAGGCCTTGAGAACCTGCGTGCAACCATTCCAACCAATAAGCTGATCCAGTACCCACCAGACTGGCCACAACTGACTGAACGTCGCTTGAACAATCTTGACGATTCAGATGGTGACACTGCGGTGAACAACGACGTTCGTCGTCGCCTTAAGACACCGATCCAAGCTGAGTTTGATAGCTGGCAGTTCAGCCGTGCGATCGACTTCATCAGCAAGATGACCTCTGCTGACATCTACGTCAACTGGCGTGCTCTTGAAGAAGCAGATGTCGAACGCGACACACCTGTTGATCTTCAACTGAATAACATCCCTGCCAGTGAAGTGCTGAATCTGATCCTGCGTCAGCTCTCCGACGAGTTCAACCCATTGACCAGCTCTGTGATCAACGGCATCCTCGTGATCTCCACCCAAAGTGACCTACAACGTACGATGGAAATCCACACGTACGATATTCGTGACCTGCTGGTTGAAGTCCCTAACTTCGACGACGCACCCGAGCTTGATATCTCAAGCCTCGGCGGAAGTGGCGGCGGAAGTGGCGGCGGAAGTGGCGGCGGCGGCGACAACATCTTCGGCGACGAAAATGACAACGAAAACCAAGAAGATGAACGCACCCGTGAAGACAAGATCGCCGAAATCACCACACTGATCCAAGACCTTGTCGGTTCATACGATGAATGGCTCGAAGGTGGCGAAGACAGCTCAAACCTTCGTGAACTCAACGGCCAACTCTTGGTTAAAACCACTCCGAAGAACCATGAACAGATCCGCGACCTGCTTTCACAGCTTCGTGAAACTCGTGCGGTTCAGATCTCAGTTGAGTCTCGCTTCCTTATTGTTGACCGCAACTTCCTTGAAGAAGTCGGTGTCGACCTTGACGTGAAGATCAATAACATCGGCGGCGGTTTCGGCCCGATCTCTGTTGCACAAGACAGTTGGTCCATTGCGAACCGTCCAAGTACATCGCTAACTCCTCAGAAGTTTAAAGATGTAAGCCCACCACAGGGCCCTGGCACCTTTACACCTGGCTCAGGCTTTGTGCCTCAAACGCTCCGCAGTTTGAATCTTGGCCTGTCATACATTGACGACCTTGAAGTCAACCTGCTGGTTCAGGCAACACAAGCGAATCAGCGATCCATCTCGCTGACCGCTCCACGCGTTACCTTCTTCAACGGTCAACGTGCTTACACCATGGTGGCTCGCGAGATTGCCTATATCTCTGAACTTGAACCCGTTCCAGATGCAGCCGGTTTCCGTATCACCACGGACGTGCTCATTGCCGGTTCTGTTCTTGACGTGCAAGGCACCGTTTCGGCAGATCGCCGCTATGTGACGCTGACACTTCGTCCAAGTATGAGCCGCACACAGTTGCCATTCCGTACCTTTGAAGTGATCGGTACAACTAGCACTGGTGGCGATGACAATAATGGCGGTACACCTGGTACTGATACAACATTCAGTGCAGCGATCGAGCTTCCTGAACTGGAAATCACCAAGGTTCGCGCCACAGTGAGCGTGCCAGACGGTGGAACGATCCTCGTAGGTGGCCAACGTTTGGTCGAAGAAGTTGAAATCGAAGCTGGCGTACCAGTTCTTTCTAAGATCCCATTCCTCAACCGTCTGTTCACCAACAGTTCCACGGTTAAGGATGAACGTACGCTGCTGATCTTGATCAAGCCATCAATCATCATCCAAAGCGAACAGGAAGACCTGCTTTTCCCAGGCTTGAATCAGTCTGCTGAGACCTTCAACATCGGCGAATCGCTGATCAATCAGTAAAGTCGATCGCAATTTGCATATAGCAGCCGCCGACCAAATGGTCGGCGGTTTTTTTATACGTCGATTTTATGAGTATCTAAATGAAAAGTTTCATAGTTTATTACGCCTTATATATACAAAGGCATGATAAACTTGGGCTGCTGTTAGCCGTGCTGAAGGAAGAAGTGTAATGAATCCCCCAGTGAATCAGTCGTGGATGGTGGTCATTAATCTACTCATGATGGCGACTTTTCTGCTAGGTAATGGCCTTGCAGTAGTGTTTCTTTTTGTAACCGCTTGGCGAGGCAAAGTGCGTTGGAGCGGACCGCGGTGTGCAGGATGTGGCTACGACGTGCGGGGTCAGATGAAAATCGACGCAAAAACCGGGGATAAACATGTTGCTGGAAAATGCCCAGAGTGTGGCCGCGATCTCAAAGACAAAAAAGGATTACATTTTGCGACCGGCAAGTTTAGTTGGGGGTTACTTGGCATTGCAGTACTGATCGTCGCGCTAACTCCTTCGCTCCCTATCGGGATCAATTATTTTCAGCAATATTTTTCTGCCAAATTCAAACCACTAGACCAATTGAACTGGTCGGATGTTCGTGTGATTTCTAACCAACGGCTCTGCAACTATATCTTGCTCACGATTCAAACCGGCAGTGCCTATAACGGCTGGCAAGAGCTTGAAAGTCGATTGCAAAACAACGAGCTCAGCCGTGAGCAAATGCGGGCTTTTACAAATCAATTAACGCACGCCATTGAAAATGAAAAGTTCATCTCACGCCAAAACACCGCTGGTAGCTGTATGAAGTTAATTTTAGAAAAAGCCTATGGTGGGCATGAACAGAGTGAACTCTTATCGCGCTTCTGTGGTGGCACGCCAGATTTCATACAAGACAATCGCCTTTTCAATATAGAGCGGCAAAGTTTTAGACTAAAGGGGATTGAAGATTGGCATGCACGACCACTTGGCTTGGAGGAAGAGCTCGCGATTCATGAAATACGTGTGAATGGAAAGAAAATCAATTTATATTACAGCGGTGTAGATGAAGGCGTTCGACTTTCGCGAGGACAACATGGTCTCTACCTGCGTTTCACAACTTTGTTACCCGCAGGTATGCACACGCTTGAGATTGATTATGATCGCATGCTGGTTGAAGGAGATGGATCATCTTCTCAAATCCGCAAGCGAGAAGACTGGCCAAGCTCCGGCCTGTGGGAAGAGTCGGGCACACTCAGTCTTGAAGTCGAAGTTTTTGATGCGGCAACACCAACAAATGCGTTTATTGAACTTGTGCCACATGAAGGAATCAGCAAGCAGCTACGCAAAGAAATGAATGTGCTATTTGCACAAGTACGAAAGAAAAAAGGCACGCGTTATCTGCAATTGGTTTTAGAAGGGGGAAATTGGTGGGAATCACAAGATGGGGTAGACGTGATGCTTGGTGTTAAAGTTAAACTTCAAGATAAATGGCTATCCATGCGGAAGATCGCAAGTGATCTTGGCTGGGGTTATGAATTAGAGATGGATGAATTGCTTTGGCAAGATTGGGACGGTGAGCAGATTGATCTGATAGTTTATGGCGATGCCGAACCTCGGCGTGATCGGCATCAAACAACCAAGGTTTGGGAAGGTGAAATTCCGTTTTATGATGTGAAACTCCGACGATTAGACCGCCTAAGCGCTAAATAGAGATATATGATGGCATGGTTTGAATGGCAACAAGTGAAGATGTGGCTGCCTATTGGCTACGGCCCGACAATGATCGGTGTACTGGTTCTTTTATGGCTGGGATTTCGCGGCAAACGGCGATGGGGCAAAGTACATTGTAAAAAATGTGGTGAAGATTTATCGATGCGCTGGCCCGAGGATGGGGACGTATGCAATGGGAATGACGGAAAATGCGGCCAAAAACTAGGTAAAGAACGCGGTTACCGTATCGGCAAAGGTTTCAACAAACAGTTGATCATCATGGCAATCCTACTGGCGATTTTGCCGTGGGGCGGCATGATTGCCTATGGGTATCTTCGGCATATACAGATGGCTTCGAGTGGTGGGAGCTATCGCTTTCGCATCGTAGAAGATGCCGAACTAATCAATGCGATTCAAACTAATTTTCAAGATTATCAGCTTTGGCAACAATTAAAAGATCGTGCAAAGAATGGGCAACTTGATCAAACAGAAGTTGATCTTGCGGCCGTAGAAATTATTGCCGCAATCAAAGCAACTGGCCAGGCACAGCGTTTCCGTCTTCCCGAACATTACATTACGGAGTTTGTTAAAAACAGCCGAGATCATGGCACGTTATCTAATGCAAAGTTATTTGAAATCGCAAAGGTATGGTGGGCTGGCCAATGGAATGCGGATAGCATGAACAGTTACTACGACAGTGATGCTAACCTCATTGTCGACGTATATTTTGATTACCAACAATTCTATGATTTTCAATCGTTGCTGCGTATGGTTCCCGTGATTGAAAGCGTCAGTATTGATGGGCAATTGATTGAAGTTGAGGTGCTGCGGCTTGTTAAACATCATGCCAAATTGAAACTGAAGAATCACAAACTGGCTAAAGGAAAGCGTCAAGTAGTCATCACTTCACGGCTGGTCGTTTTTGATGTTGGCGCGGGCTGGGGGCTCTCCACCGATGAAGATGGTTGGGAGCATATGGAGAATATCGACCCTGCCGACATGGTTGGTTCATTTGGCGAATGGCAAGAATCTGTCACAGGAACCATCACCGTCGTACCGTGACACGTGCGCGCTTGATTTTCATTTGCAACATCATCACAAGTGTTTAACCGTGCGTTAGACGCTTTCCTTTTCTTTCTGTGGTGCCGTGTGCTCAAGGATCGCAAGCAGGATCACCACGGCTAGTGTGTTTAGTGCGGCAAGAACGGCTTGCCATTTGTCGAGTGTGCCAAGCATCACACCAGAAAGTCCGGTACAGAGCGTGCAAAGCCAGATGACAAACACCGCCGCACGGCGAGAAAGCCCTTTACGCACCAAACGATGTGAGAAATGCTGATGGTCGCCAGCAAAAGGCGAGCGCCCCTGCGCAAGACGGATCAATGTCACAGAGATGAAGTCATAAAGCGGGATAGCAAGCACCATCAGTGGCATGAGTACACCATACCAATGTCCAGGTGGCGTGATACCAGCAGCATTGGAATCAAAGTAGGTCGTGCGAACTGAAAGAACCGCAATCAACGCACCAATAACTAGTGATCCGCCATCTCCCATGAAAATTTTAGCTGGTGGAAAATTGAAACAAAGAAAAGCGATCAGTGCGCCAAGCAACATCGCAGCAAGTGAAGCAACGAACCATTGGCCACCGATGATCGTCGAGGCGAGGAAGAGTGCTGCAATAACTGCAGCAACACCGCCCGAAAGTCCGTCCATGTTGTCAAGCATATTGAAGGCATTGATGATGATCACAAACCAAAGAATCGAGACAAGCACAGAAAGCGCATAACCCGTAGGAATGGCGGTATCGAGAAATTCAAGGATGCGCATCTGTGCAAAAATAACAAGCGCCGCGGAAACGCCGATCTGCACGATAAGTTTAATGAACGGGCCGAGCGCTCGACGGTCATCGAACAACCCCATGAAATGCAATACCGCAAGCGAGCCGAGAATCCCACCACCCATCGGGATACGGTCACGCAGCCCCGGGAGATGTGGCACAACATCCGGAAGGAACTTCTGGAAAATCGATTCTGGGATAACTAGCACAAGAAACATGATCAACAACATCGGGATGGCGATGGCCCAGAAGATACCGATGCCGCCGGTGTTGGGAACCGGATTTTCATGCCTCTTGTGCGCTTCCTCGCCAACCTGATCGAGAAGCCCTGCACGCGTGGAGGCATTCCGGATAATCATCGTCAATGGCAGATTGATGAGAAACGATACCACGATAAAAAGGAGGCAGATGTAAATCATATTGCGAATCAGAGCCTGTGGGAAAGGAGCGTAAGACTGGTAGCTGCCCCATCATACGACGATCCCCCCCCTGCTCGTCAAATGAATCCACTATGCACACTCACCCGCATATGCCTCTTACAACCCGGCTGACAACTCTCCTGACACTAAGCCACCCTCATAACCTCAATCTTTCCTTGACATTGCTATTTTGTTTGGATAATGTTCGGTATCCGATTGCCTTAGCATTGCGACCGAATATGAGCCATCAACTCCGTTACCTTTTCGTCGACATGAACAGCTTCTTCGCCTCGGTGGAGCAGCAGGAGCAGCCACGTCTGCGTGGAAAACCGATTGCGGTGCTGCCGTCAATTGTGGATACGACTTGCTGTATTGCCGCAAGCTATGAGGCGAAGGCGTTTGGCATCCGTACCGGCACGTCCGTCCGCGAAGCAAAGCTAAATTGCCCAGCTATTCAACTCATCGAATCTCGCCCCAAACTTTACGTCGAATACCATCACCGGATTGTCGAGGCGGTCGAATCGTGCTTCCACATCGATCAGGTCTGCTCCATCGATGAGATGCATGGCAAGCTGCTCGGTGACGAACGCGATCAAACCAACGCAACCCAACTTGGCTACCGCATCAAAGCTCGCATCACACACGACATTGGCCAGTACATCCGCTGCTCCATCGGCATCGCACCGAATATTTGGCTCGCCAAAGTCGCCACCAACTATCAAAAACCTGACGGCCTAACAATCATCACGCGGCAAGATCTGCTTGATAAACTCGATAAATTTAAGCTCATTGATCTGCCCGGCATCGGCAAAGGCATGCACCGCAGACTCACCGCAAATCGTATCTATACTATCCAAGATCTGCTGGCTCTCTCAGAGAAAAAACTGGCCTCTATCTGGGGCAGCAAAGTCCTTGGCACAATCTGGTGGAACCAACTGCACGGTTACGACCTGCCCCCTGCCCCAACACATCGACGAACCGTCGGACATTCACATGTACTTCCACCAGCGGAGCGCACAGTCGCCGGCGCGCATACGGTCTTAGTACGCTTGATTCATAAAGCCGCCATGCGTTTGCGTCGCATCGAATATACCGCCGGTCATATGATGGTATCGATCTATTACTTGGAAGAGCCGCGTTGGGAGGTGAGGCTGCCACTAGGAACTTGCTGTGACACACTAACAATGCTCGAAGCATTCAATCGTGCATGGCCGTCGCGCTCGACAGGCCGACCGTTCAAAGTTTCTGTCCAACTTACGGATCTAACTAACAGCCAAAGCACGTCTTTACCTTTATTTGAAGATCAAAACAAACGTAATCGCTTATCAGCTACCATGGACAAGATCGACGAAAAGTATGGTAATCACACGCTCTATTTCGCAGCAATGCATGAAGGAATCAACTCCGCCCCCACGCGCATCTCCTTCACACAAATTCCAGACGAAAAAGATTTTTAAGAGCGCATCAAAGATCTCAACGTAAAAAAAAGCACCGCCCATAGCATGTGCTTCTCATAATACTTTTCATACAACACCAAAATCAATCATCAAGCCCAAGCACAGATCGCATGTCGTATCGGCCAGCAGGTTTGTCACGAAGCCACTTCGCAGCTCGTAATGCGCCAAGCACATACGAATCGCGCGATGTTGAGACGTGCTTGAGTTCAAGCCGCTCACCGAGTGTGGCAAAGTACGCGGTATGCTCGCCGGGATGGTCGCCGATACGGATCGCTTGCACGGTGATCTCATTGGGTTGGCGTTGGCAGTCATCACCGTGTCGCTGGAGAACTACATCCTGCTCAAAATCACGATCGGTCGCATCACAGATGTGTTGAGCAAGGGTGAGGGCAGTGCCGGAGGGCGCATCTTTTTTGAAACGATGATGTGCTTCGACGATCTCGATGTCGTAGTCCGGACCGAGAAGTTGGGCGGCCTTGGCGGAAAGCAAATTGAGCACGTTCACAACAAGCGAAAAGTTCGAGGCGTAGAGGACCGGGATTTCCTTCGCGGCATTATCGATCAGGGTTTGATCCTCCGGGACAAGGCCAGTCGTGCCAATGACCAACGGGATACGCCGGGTGCGGGCCACTTCGATGATGTTCCGCATCGCAGCCGGCACGGAAAAATCAATGATCGCATCCGGTGCACAGGATTCCGGTAGATGGTCAGTGAGGGGAATACCAATAGCCCCCGTGTGAACGAGGACACCGAGGTCCTTGCCGAGGCTCGGACTGGCCGGTGCGTCGATGCCAGCCACCACAGAAAGGTCCGGGTCTTCATGCCCGAGAGCGACGAGTCGTTGTCCCATGCGGCCGGCGGCGCCGGAGATTGCGATATTGGTCATTTGATTCACACCTGTCTGAAAGCAAAAAAGTTAGGAAAAAGTGGACACCAATCAACGTCACGATAATGCCGGACCCCCTCAAGGGCAAGACCGCCCCACAGACCACGATCCCACATGGATTTAGCACCTATATCACGAACAAGATCGCGCGGAATCTAGGCAAGCTATACGGAAGATGCCGAACAAAACATGCTGGCATACGAATCAGGGCGGGGAAACCTACACCTTTATGAGGAAATGAGTTAAAATTAATATCTGCCTTCACTGACGGAAACCGCATGGGAACAGCTTCACAGCGATCTGAGCATCTTCCGTTTTTGATCGGCCACCATGCGTGAAAATTGATCTTGATTGATACGCAAGACGCGGAAACTCCCAGACGGCATCATAGCCGATGCTCGACGTGAGCCCCACGCTTATCATGACACAGATTCAATTTGCCTGAAGCTGCAAAGACAAACAATCTCTGCAAGAACAGACATTGGAGCGAGGCTTAGTTTTGGCACTATTCGGTAAAAGTAGCGGATCTAAAGAATTCAAACCCAATCTGCGCAACGCGCGGAAGTTTTTCGATCATGCCAGCACGTATGCGGACTCACGCAACTACGACGGCGCTGTCGAAATGTTTATCAGTGGGCTACGGCATGACCCCGACAACCTCACCATGCATGAAGAGTTATACGAGGTTGCCAAACGGCGCAAAGTCGGCGGCGGCAAACCCGCAGGTTTCAGTGAAAAAATGAAAAGCATCGGCCCCAGCAATATTGACAAGATGCTACAAGCCGAAAAGCTCTGGGCCAAAGATCTCTTCAACTGCGAGCTATTGCTTGACGCGATGGACCACGCCGTCGATGCAGACAAGGAATTTGAGAAAGCCGCTGAAGCCGAGGAAAACGGCGAAGTCACTATCCATATCGGCGAGATCGCCAACTGGCTCGGCAGCTTAGTCCTTGAATACGCTACTCAGTACAAAGACAAACAGCAGTTCAAGTACTACCGTAAGGTTTGCAATCTCTTCCAAGAAATCGGCATGTATGACCAAGCCTTCGAAGCTTGCAAACGCATGAATCGACTATCACCGAACGACACCAATCTCCGCGCTGAACTCAAGAGTCTTGATGCTGCCAAATACAACATGGCCAGCACGGAAAGTGAAGACTTCCGCGGCAATATCAAAGACGCAGACGAACAACGCGAACTGGAACTGGAAGATGCAAGCGTTCGCACCGAAAGTGCGGTTGATGAGATGATCGCAAACCGCCGCGCCGACTATGAAGAAGACCCGGAAGATCTGGACAAGCGCATGAAGTTTGTCGAAACGCTTCTGAAAAAGGAAGACAACGAAACCGAAAACGAAGCGATACAGTTGCTCACCCAGACATGGGAAGAAAACGGGCAGTACCGCTACAAGATGCGCGTCGGCGATATTCAGATCAAACAAATGAATCGCAACATGCGCAGTATCCGTGAGGAACTGAAGAAGAAGCCGGATAGCGAACCGCTCAAGCTACAATATAAAGAAGCACGTAAAACGCAGCTTGCATTCGAGCTCAAAGAGTTTGATGAACGTGTGAAGAACTATCCAACCGACTTAGCGATGAAGTACGAACTCGGTCGCCGGCAGCATGAATCCGGCATGCTCGACGAAGCAATCGGTACATTCCAGCAAGCTAAACAAGACCCGAAACACCGAGCCATGTCGCATTACTTCCTTGGCGATTGCTACCTGCACAAAGGATGGATGGATGAGGCGATCGACACCCTCCGCACTGGGATTGAGGCCCACAAGGTGCCGGATGACAAAATCGCGATGGCGCTCAATTATCTGTTGATGGGATCCCTAGAAAAAGCAGGCGAGAACAACAACAATCTCGAACAGCTAGAAGAAGCATCAAAGATCGGCTCCAAAATCCTACAGAACAACATCAACTACAAAGACATCAAAGACCGCATGAACAAACTGCGTGACAAGGTCAATAGTGCCAAAAACAACGGATAAAACCGCTGGTATATCGTGATGCATAATTGACGGCACCACGCGGCGCATAGAAAATAGCATTCATGTCAAGCCCACGCTTTTCGGCGTGGGTTTTTCAAGACCCGTTTTTCGAGAAAGGCCACCCCATGCCCCCCCAAGCCATTGCCGTGATTCCCGCAAGATATGATTCCAAACGGTTTCCGGGCAAACCATTGGCCGACAAAACCGGCAAGCCGCTCATTCAACACGTCGTCGAGCAAGTCCAGAAAGCCAATCGAGTCGGACGCATCATTGTCGCCACTGACGATGAGCGCATCGCCAATGCGGTCAGAAATTTCGGCGGCGATGTCATCATGACTCGTAACGATCATCCCAACGGCACAAGCCGCATCGCGGAAGTTGTCGAAAAACTTATCGAAGAAAACGGCGGCCCTCTCCCTACCGACACCATCATCGCCAACGTTCAAGGCGACGAACCCGAGATTGAACCCACGGTCATCGATGAACTCATTGATGGCCTCGCCAATGATCCTGTAGCCCCCATGGCCACTCTCGCCAGTGACTTCGCTGAAAACGAAGACCCGGCCAACCCTAATATCGTCAAACTCATCGTGAACCAGAAGGGGCATGCGATGTACTTCTCGCGATCCATGATCCCCTATGCACGTGTGGGCAAAGATGCAGTCACACCATTAAAGCATCCAGGCTTGTATGCTTATCGCCCTGATTTCTTGCTCGAATATGTCACCCTCGAAGCAACGCCTTGCGAAAAAAGCGAACGCCTCGAACAGCTCCGTGCCCTTGAGCATGGCTATCCTATCGCAGTCATCAAAACCGTCGTCAAACACCACGGTATCGACACACCCGGCCAGTATGAAGACTTTGTCCGCCGAATGACGTAATCCCTGCCCCCACTCAGCGCATAAAAACACCTGCAACACACGGCGCTACAGGTGCTGTTGGGTAGAAATTTCAAATGCAAATCAGACTTGTTGCTTCCGACGACGCCCCAGTGCAACCAAGCCGCTCGCCCCGAGCAAGATCAATGACGTTGGCTCTGGCAATTGACTCACGGTAATGCGCGCAAGCAATTGATTGCTGCCAATAAGTGATGCTGCATCAGCAGAGATCGTCGTGCCCGCTGCGGTTGTGCCGCCGATGATGTTGCCCGTAAGATCCAAACCGGTGTGCGCACTCACGACACTGTTGGGCGTGGCTGTGCCTTGATCTGGCCCGGTTTGACCACCGAGTCCAGTCAGAAACGCCACACCAAATTCGTCATTGGCTTCCGTACCAGCGTCGAGAATGTTTGAGCCGAAGATCAAAATCTCAAACGGACCTGCAAAGTTTCCGCTCGCATCAAAGATCGCATGATCAACCGGGTTCCCACTCGCGATAAACGCATCATTGCTGGGGATGACCATCGAAACATAACTGAAATAACGATTAGTCGCGGCATCAAGATTGTTAAACGTTTTTGATGCGGATGTGCCGGGCGCAATCGGACCACCGTTCGCGATTACATCATCAATGCCACCCGCACCTCGTGTAACAATTGCATCGAACTCACTGCTAAGTACTGCGGTATTGCCATCTTCAGCGAGGCGTTCCAGCCCGCGTGTAGCTGTCGTCCCCGTGTCATAGACATCGAAGCTACCGTCGTGAAATCCGACCCAGAGCGGCGTGAGAAAAAAACCATCGTCCTGTGCAATGTTTTCGATCGTGACCTGAATACCCGAAGCCTGTACTTGCTGCACAACAAAACCTGTGGATAAAACCGCAGCAGCAGCTGTGGTGAAAAGTGCAGCACGTGATCTGATGTGTGTGAAAAATGTGGACATGAATACGTCTCCTGTAAATATAAAAATGAAAAGGGTGACAACACCACTGGCTCATCCGTATGAAGCCAGGGGAATAGGCGAGGAGATCGCGCACCGGAAACATGACCGGCTTGCGGGTACAGCACGACCTGCATATGGGCTGATAGAGCAGCAGTAAATGCGAAAAGCAGCAGAAAAATAGGATCAATCTAGGTGCTGCTTGCATGTAGGGACGAATGGCCGAACGGCCAACTCAGCTGCAAAGAGGCGAATTGTTCACAAGTGAAATCGTGTAAGCACGTCGATTATTCCCTGGTGCGTGACAATTTCTAAGAGCATGTGAAAATTGTCTAAATTGACATAAATGATTGATCCGGTGGCAGTAGCATTTTCAACATCTCCTTCCTCGCCACATGCTAAGTTGAAACACGATCACAAACGCGGTACGGTAGGACATGCCCTCCAAAGAAAACAACGATACAACGCAGGAACTTCTCTCGAAAGCCGGACACCAAACACAGGAGTCTGAGTTTTTCAATCCGATCCCCGAAGGCTATATCAAAGGCCGCCACAAATACGTGGTCGTCCTCGGTACAGTCATGAGCGGGCTCGGCAAAGGGATCTTCTCTTCCTCTCTTGCCAAACTTCTGAAAGACAAAGGCCTCACCATTGCCCCCATCAAAATGGAGGGCTACCTCAACATCGACTCCGGCACGCTCAACCCTTACCGCCACGGCGAAGTCTTCGTCCTCGATGACGGCCTCGAAACCGACATGGACCTCGGCACCTATGAGCGCATGCTCGACCAAAACCTCACCCGCGACAACTACACCACCTCCGGCCAAATCTACCGTACCGTTCTCGATCGTGAGCGCTCTGGCGGATACCTCGGCCGCGATGTCCAGATGATCCCCCACGTCACCGGCGAAGTGAAATACCGCCTACGTGAACTCGCACTCAAGCAACAAGCCGATGTGGTCTTCATCGAAGTCGGCGGAACCGTCGGTGATTACGAAAACTCTTTCTACATCGAAGCACTCCGCGAACTTGCCTTTGAAGAAGGCGAACGCTCTGTCGCATTCGTCGCGCTCACTTATGTCATCGAACCCCCTGCCCTTGGCGAACAGAAATCCAAACCTGCGCAGCTCGGCCTGAAAAAACTTATGGAGGCCGGCATCCAACCGGACATGATTGCCGTCCGCGCGCAAAGCCCCGTCGAGGCCACCGCCTGCCAGAAGATCGCCATGTTCTCCAATGTGCCCATTAAGCGTGTCTTCTCCATGCACGACCGCTCATCGATCTATACCATCCCTGATTCCATGCGCGAAGGTGGACTCGATCGTGAAGTACTAAGCATTCTTAAGTTGCATGACCGTGTTGATGCTGTGCACGAAGACAAGTCACGCGTGAGTTGGCGTCAATACGTCAAGATGCTCACCACAAAACGCAAACACAAAGTCAAACTCGGTATCACCGGCAAATACGCTTCGCTCCGTGACGCTTACGCTTCCATTGACAAAGCTATCGAACACTGCGGCACACACCTGAACGTTGATATTGATGTTGATTGGTTTGACACTACACAGATTGCCCCCGAGCAGATCCCTGCCGCGATTGATTCATTCAATGCCATCGTTGTTCCCGGCGGGTTCGGCCACCGTGGCACTGAATCGAAAATTGCATGCGTGAAATATTGCCGTGAAAACAAAGTGCCTTACCTCGGCATCTGCCTCGGCTTCCAAATGGCTGTCGTCGAACATGCAAGAAATGTGTGCGGCATGTCCTCAGCAGCTTCAACCGAATTCGACCAGGAATCCGAGTTCCCCGTCATCGACATTCTGCCAGAGCAGAAAAAGATTGAAGGTCTCGGCGGCAACATGCGACTCGGTGGTAAAGACGTACTTATTAAAGAGAACACACTGGCCGCAAAACTCTACGGCGACCACTACACACATCAACCACATGCAAACGGCTTCACCGTTCGCGAACGATTCCGTCATCGCTACGAAGTCGATCCCAACTACATCGAAAAACTCGAAGCGAAAGGTCTTATCTTCTCTGGTCGCCACCCAGAGCAACCCATCATGCAGTTCCTTGAACTGCCACTCGACGTGCATCCATATTTCATCGGCGCCCAGTTCCATCCTGAGCTCACAAGCCGCCCACTCAATCCACAGCCAATGTTCATGGGACTCATTGCCGCAGCCATCAAGCACGCCAACCCCAATCTCACGACCAACGAGATAAGCCCTCGCTGGCTCATCGAAAATATCCGCACTGCAGGCAAGCCTGCCTAAACTACCGATAATATGCCACATGTGACCACAACGGCTTCGGGTTTCAGCAAAAATCGGAGTGGTTATTTGATTGCGTTCTCAAACTCATTTATAAAGTGATGTTGTTGTAAACGGTTTTAACCATTCTGCTTGAGGGTCGATCATGAAATTTGGGAATATCTGCCTTGCCGCAAGTCTTGCGTTGTGCATATCTACCGCCACAAATGCCGCCAGTGTCCAACTGAGTAACGGTGACACCATCAATGGTGAGGTTCTTGAAGTTACCGAAGAACATATCGTCATCAACCATCCCGTCATCGGCCAGGTGCGCATCCTCAAAACGCAAGTAACCAATCTTGATGCGGTATTGAATCCAGATGCTCCAACTGAACCTGCGTCTGAAGCGAAACCTGAACCCGTTGCTGAGCCAACACCGCCAGAAGAACCTGTGGTTGAAGACGTCATCCCCGGCGTACTCGGCACTAATTTCCTGCGTGGCTGGGAAAAGAGCCTTCAAGCAGGTGTCTCAGGATCAGCAGGCAACTCTGAAACGACTGACATCAATATTGGTGCCAATGCCAAGTTCGAAAATGACCTCAAACGATGGGATTTCTCCAGCGCTTTGTTCTACTCTGAAGCAGATGGCAAGGAAACCAAAAACCAAGCTTACGCTCAACTCGTACGAGACTGGAAGTTCATTGATTCACCGTGGTTTATTTTCGCGCAAGGCCGCTACGACTACGACAACTTCCAAGCCTATGAACATCGCGTCTCACCCAGCGGCGGCCTCGGTTATCAGTTCTATGACACTGATGATTTCAAACTCCGCAGTACATTCGGTGCTGGCTTTGCTTATAACTTTGGCGATGTCGACAAGAAATTTGTCCCTGAAGCCAACATGGGCATCAGCGGCGAATGGAATATCAACGATCACAACTCATTGACTGCTGGCTCACAATACTTCCCAAGCTTTGAAGACCCCATGAGCATTTACCGCATTGTCAGTAATGCTGAATGGAAAATCAAAATGGATTCTGCTCGCGGCCTATCACTTAAGCTCGGCCTACTTCACGAGTACAACTCACAAACCGATGGTACGGACACGAACAACAACGACCTGCAATACTATGCTGCACTCGTACTTGACTTTTAAACCATCATCCTAAAATTGCACACGCATACGAACACCCCACAGGAAGATTGGATCACTTGTTGGGTTATTTGCTGGATTGAAAATCACCTGAAAGTCCGGCGAAATCTGTGTATAGTTCGTCACCTGCACACGATAGAAGAACTCAAGGTTCGTTTCTTCCCGTTGTGATGAATCACTCGGATCGGTCCACGCCGCCGCAACCCCAATCATGTCACCAATACGACGAAACGGACCAAGCACGGTAATACCACCCGCTACTTGTTGCCGAGCAATCGACGTTGCGGTATCTCCAAACCCATATCGAATAAACGGCACAACACCATGCCCTATATGCTGTTCGCCAATAAATGAAAAACCAACACCCGATTTACCTTCTACCTGCGACTGCCAAACGATCACATGATACCGACCCTGATATCGATTTTTAATAAGCGGCTTGAAAATAAAATCTCCCATAAAACCAAAGTCGCCATTGTTCAATGTATTAAAACCAATGTCGCCTGGTGTCGCATCATTATTCACCATCAAGCCATGAAATTCGAACCAACGATTGGGTATCACTTGAACAGCAAGTCCCGGAGCATATGCACCTATCGCAGGAATCACCTGCCCTCCATCGAACGCGCCACTTAAGAATTGTAACGACTCATCATCCGCAACCGTAATCAATGCAATATACTGATTCGGATGGAGCTTCCCTGCGGTAAAAAGTACCTGATCATCAAAAAAGCTCTGCGTATAAGACAGAATGTTCACCTGTACATTGTTCGGCTGATACAACGAATCCACACCGGATATTGCGCCTATTGCGGAATTCAAATTAAAAAAGCGACTGCTTTGATCTAGGTTAACACCCGCACGCATAAGAAACTCAACCCAACCATTACCAATGTATGGGAAATTCTGTGGCTCATGGCGTAGTACTTCCCAAATCAAACCAAAATCTAAACGGTTGAATAACTGCTGGCTCGGTTGATTGCCTATCACTTCTGATGCATTCTGATAAAAAGTTGTGTCATAAATATTGGACCGAACTCGATATTCTTTGACCATGTCAAACTTAAAATCTTCCCATGCATCTCGCAATGGAGGAATCGGTGAATCAAAAAGCAATGGGTCTAGATTGATCGGGCTACGTGTATTGCTAAGCGGCATGATCCCCGGTGCCGCCTCATGAGGTGGCCCACTACTATGATCTGCAGGCTTTGATTTCTTTTTCTCCTCTAGTTTCTTGCTGCCAGATTCACTTTCTACATCAGGCTTTCTAGCATCTTCATCTTTAATTTCTTTATGTTTGCTCTCTGTCTTCTGGCCTTCTAATTTTAAAATCTTCTCGACTTCCTTCTCCAACTCCTCCATCTTTTCCTCAAACACATGTCGCCATGCATTGAGCCGTGGCGAACCAAAAAATGATGGATTAGTGGGTACAGATTCAGATTGCCTGCCCTGAGCTTTAATCTGCCCAAAGCGTTCTAGCCATACACTCAACTCCTTAGGATCATCACCACCGTATGGGTCATCCAATAACTGGTCATACAAGTTAAATGTATCTGCATGCAAAGAACTCCCCAGCCCGAAACATACAAACAAACCGAACGCTATCACCACTTGAGATATCGTTTGCCCGATAAACGTGGCTTTTGCTTGTACAGTTGCAAACAGCATGCGATATTATCTGACCAGATGACAACACACCTATGACCGCGCAATAAAGTTCAACTGTAATATTATCGACATTCCCCCGATGAGATCGTGCATAATTATATGCCTAATAAATCTCGAGCTAAGTAACATCATTAATCATAAATCTGTTTGATTGACCCCGGCACAATTTTCATGATCTCATTATCCCCTATTAAACTCGCAGCTTCATTCTGCACTTGATTCTGATAATGAAATACTGGGGCATCCGCAACATGCATATTTTTTAAACAAATCACACTACCATGAAACAGAGATGATTCCTCCACATGTACATTCCCATTGACAAGAACAATCCCTTCAATTTGACTCTCGTGCTTATCCGTAGCATCACTATCTGTTTGCTCTAAATATGCCATACGCGTTGGATTAAAATTATATGCATAATCTGCTTCATTAAGCATATGCTTTCCGCCTCGAAAACTGAAAGTTACATCTCCATCAACAATCAATGAGATGCCACCTTTAGTTAACGGCTGCAACAAAACCTGCTCATCTAACGTCAAATTAAATCCATTGGTCTTAACATATAGTGTTCCTTGAATACGAATATTTCGAATCGTTAAATCTGATTTCAATTGCAGTCTATAGACATACTTCATTTGCTTCGCATCTACCTGATCTTCACTCGGACCAAGTACGGTACGCTCAAAAACACTGCCGGAAATCATAATATTTGCATCTGGATTCTCGTAGAGAGTAACAAGGCTATAATCAAATGGAGCCAAGGTAGCATTCAAAACTTCTTTCTTACCTTTAATATTGGCTTTCCCATTGATTGATTTTCCTTGAGCGTTTCCTTCGATCGCACCTGAAACAAGAATATTGCCACTACTTGATGCTCCTTTGCCTTTTACAAACATACTTGCCCCCGCAGCAACAGTAAGATTCCCCTCTACATGTACAGGATAATTGACTGCAGGAATCTTTAGGCTTTCAGAGGCAAGAATCGCCTGCAACATATATCTCGATTCCCCCTGCCTTCCTTCAACCTCTATACGTATATTCTCACCCACATGATCCTTGAGAAGGCGTCCTTGCTCATCTTGAACATCAATGCTGATTGTACCGCCGTTACCTAATACAACCTGATCATACCAAGAACCATCTGGCCGTATTGTTCTCCAATTATCTTCCGTATTGAGTAGGTGCACCGCATAGTTCAAGGCTGACTTAGCTTGATACTGTGCATGATATGTATTATTCGAAAGCGATTGTGTTTCATGAAGCACACGTAATCCGGCTATCGAACTAATACCAATCGCCATAACAAGCAAGCTAAATGCTAAAAGCATAATATAGACAGATCCACGTTGTCTCGACCTCTTCATTCGATACGTCCTACTTTGACCAGCTAGTTTGGGTTTATGGTCTTTCATATCTAATACCAGAACAATTCGAAAATTTACACAACGAGACTTATTGAATACCCAACATTTGATAATGGGATGACACAATCGTCGAAACTGATGCCTTTTCACGTTGACCGCTAAACACAGAAACCGTTACTTTCTTCAAACCCGCGTCCTTAGTTTGCGATTTCTGAATATCCGCAGGATTTAAATATGTCACCGTAACTTCACGTTTCCAATTTACGTAACCATCAATAGCTTCTCCAGAACGTGTCTTCACAGGTTTTTCTACATACCCTGCATAATCATCAATACTATCAAATGCTATGCGGCTCACACTTTCTCCTGCAGAGCTACCAACTGAATTAACTTCTGAGTAGCTTTGCGATAGAATTTCTTCTAGTAGACTTTCTGCAAGGAAATTAGAGATAGCTTCTTCTGAAATCATAATCTGTCGAATTTTTGAGCCGTGATACACTGTCAATGCAGCTACAAAAAGACCACCCACAATAAGAATAGACATAATGGTTTCAATCAATGTGAATCCGCATGTGTGCCGGCGATTGCTTTCCATCTAATCTCCTATCACACTTAAGGAGGCAGAATTAATCGCCCCCTCTTTATATGTCTTAACGATCATATCAGTAGAAATGTTATCTGCCTGCATTTGCTCTAAGTCATATGGCCCGTACGCAGCCCCTTGAACAATTAAATATGCTTCTCTGCGATCTGGATCAATCAATTGCCTAATGTCGATATAGCCCATCGGCAAGTGATTGATAGAAACAATGCTCTCCCAATCCCCAGATCTTTTATTAGAGAAAGTCAGGCTTTGTATTTCTTGCTGTTTGTTGTAAGTGAGTTCAAACATTGTTTCAACAACGTGGGTTTCAGATACATCAACCCGAGTTCTTGTATCAATTAAACTTCCTTGTTTTCTACTGCTACTGGCCACTATATGCGCAAGTACATAATCTTCGTCCCGTGCCAATATGTGATCTAACGTTTTAAGTTCATGCTCACCTGACAAGTATCCTTCATCTTCAGTAGACAGATTTCCTTTAGTACTTTCAAGGCTCCAATCAATCCCATTTCCAGTAATATCCAGATTCGCAAGTGTTGTTGAGAAATCTGAGTATAGAACCGTTTTCGACAGTTGAGGCTGATTGAAAAAATTCACATACAAATTTTGATCTTCAGACTCTTCCTGATTCTTATAGTGAACTTCAATCCCCTTAAAATGCTCACGGGTATAGACCTTGGAATCTTGCGACGTAAGTTTGCGATATTTGAAAGCTACACTTACTCCCGGCCACAAAACGTCATTCCACGTTTTTCCTTGATCAGTGCTGAATTTCGCCATTCCTGCGTTCACAACACTCCCAAGCAATGCAACATTGTCCTCTGCATCCATGGATTTTACAAAAACAAACACCTTCTGGTTCAATTCAAGCTCTATTGGTTCACTGAATATTACAGGCACCGCCTTATAGTGATTCGTAAGATCAACCTCAACTGTTTTTTCTAGAACTTTAGCAACTAAACCATCGTTCTCACCAACCGTCCAACATTCGACATGAAAATCTACTTCATCACTTGTTAGCTCTTGTGCATAGAAGTATATAGCATCCAAGATCCAACCTTCATCACCCAAATTGTGTTTTGGTAATATCATACTCCCTTGCCATAGATTCTCTTTTACATTGATCTTTACCGGGAGAACACCGGTATCGATTCTTGCAATCAAATTCTCTGACTCAACAACCGGCGGCTCAAACGAATAAACCCCTTGATGCAAGATATAACCAAACTTCAACGCCTCAAGATTGTCAAATACGGTCGTATGACTAACACCATTGTAGGTCCGTTTGAGTGTTTTGTTGTCATCACTCCAGGTATACTCAATCCGTTCGACATTACCATTGCCATTACGATCGTCAACCACAACTGCCACACTGGCTTCATCATGCTGAAGGATATGCTGGGCATAATGCATATCCTGAATAAATTGATCCCATCCACGAACGCGATCAACTAATTGAAATTCAGGGCTAGTCACGCTTGGAATCGTATTAAGCGAAACCGCTAATGTTACACCTATAGCACTAAGAATGATTGACATGACTGCCATGCTGACAACCATTTCTATTAATGTAAAACCAATCCTGTATCTATGTGATGTTCTCATTCAAGCGATACCTCACCAGTATGGCAATCCACATTTATTTTTTGTTTGTAACTTCCCCGATACAAATCGAATTCATACATTTTCTCAGGCATACCAAAGCCATTTATAATAAATGACGTTTCTCCTGATAGATCAATGTTCATACTCACTTCATAAATTGAATCATTTAGATTCAACTCTCTAACCACGCCATCATCCGCCTTGCCATTTGGCCCCGAGAGGTATATGCGCTGTCCTGCACTATCAAAATGCATCGTGTAAGATGAGCTTGTTGCCTTTGCGATTGCTTTAGCGTACTCAATCTCATACAAAGCGCGTTGCGATGCAGATTCGAGCATATACTGCGACGAAGCATTGCTAATACGAGGCATTGCTATCGCAGCCACAATGCCAATCAGTACCAGTACAAGAACTAACTCAATAAGTGAAAATGCGCGATTATGTTTTTGATCATTCAACATTCTATATACACTTATTTTATCTATTATGGAAAACCGCTCATCATCATAAACCTGATGTGAGCGGATTATCATTTAGATAGTGAGATAGTTTAGAACGTCTTAAACTTTTTACCGTCTCGAGCTGCCGCATCACCTGTATTGGCAACAATCGTGCCTTTGACCTGGTCGTAGGCCCACACTTCTGTACCTGAGCCGTCCCCGACTGTGCTAAGCTTTGGACTAGCACCTACGCCTACAGCTGGAACAGATCGCAAGTATGGACCAAACTCATATGTTGATGAGTAACTTGGATTCGTATTACCCGCAGCATCTGAGTATGTCGTCAACTGATCGGTAAACTTTGCAAGTGTCGGATACGCACCATTATGCTCCGCAGCATAAAGATCGATCGCATTACGTAGTACGGTCAAGTTTGCAATAAATGCAGATTCAGAAGCACCCGATGCTCCACGGCTCATTCTTGGAATAGCGATTGCCCCAATAATACCAATGATGACCACGACGATGACAAGCTCGATTAAGCTGAATGCCGCGATTCTTTTTGTCTTATGACTATTCATCTCTTTCTCCGAAGTAAACGTAAGATTGAATGTTCTTTCCACTAATAGAAATCGTCGCAAGAACAGTCAAACTTAATGTTCTGAAAAAGAAATGTTTTTGTTTTAAAGAAAAATCTATAAAATTCGATTGGTTGAATATACGCATCACCCCACCAATCAATTCGGATCTATTTTCTCCGCTTTCTGATAGACCACGAATGTCATTGCAATGATAAATTTCTATATTATTTATTCATGATTGTAAGTGTAACTTTGCCATTCTTGCTTGCAAAGATTGCTTGGTCTCCACTTACACTTAAGAGACGATAACGTTCGATCGATTCACCAACTCGCACGGGATATCCATTTACGATGGCAATGCCACTATCATCTGTTTCAAGTAGTGCGGTCAACGTGTACTTCGATACAAAATCAGCTTCGCTTAATCCCTGCGTTTCAATTTGTTGCTGCTGCTTTTCTACACGCTGAACCCATGATCCAGCTGGTTCAAAGGCATTCCTATCTGTTTGGAGAAGCTGCATTTCTTGCTCGCTAATCGTTCTAAGGCGCTCTGCCACTAAAGTCGATGCTGAAACCCTATCCAGTGAACCGAGCAGTGCATTATTCTGCTTACCATTCTTATTTACAACTTGTGCACTATTAGCATTGGATTGTGCTTGCTGAACAACGCTTCCTTGAACACTCGCCGACGCTATCTGTGGCGTTGTGGTACTTTCTGAAAGGATGAAGCGGTCGACACCAAGCGCGCCAAAACCAATCGCAAGAACCGCAATCAGTATTTTTCTTTCTTTCGTTAGCCTCATTGCGGTATAGCAGACGATATGTTTTGCTATGATGCAAATATTTTTTATTAATTTACAGCTTAGCTCGGAGAGGCGTACCATACTAATTCAACATCAAATGATGCTTTTCGCGTTGGCTGATCAGGATACCCCTTTAAGCTTATACTGACTACAGAAATGTCCATAAGCGATTGGTGAAGCTGATTAAGAAACTTTTCACAACTCATAAAATCACCACTACCCTTAATGCGAATTGGTATCTTGTAGTAATGTGTTTCATTGATGCCCTCACCTGGTTCAACGCGATCAATCTCCAGCATAACCTGTGTGGCTATCTCGCTAATTTGCGATAATCTTTCATTAAGTGAAGACGGCAGCATCAGCTGAATTTCCGTATCATCTATAAGACGAAGCGTTGCTTGATGATCTAGGCGAAGAGCTTTTAATGCGTTATTCTGACCTTCGAGGTGTTGTTGTCGCTCGGTTAACTCACGTTTTTCTTCGATGACTCCAAGCTGATCATCATACAACGGCTTGAATCCCATCAATCCAATTAGAAACGTTATCGCCATGCATGCAGAAAAACCTGCAATATCTATCTTTCGCTTACCAGCTTTCTCTTCATTCTGATTCATGACAATAACCTATTTTCTTGGCGTTACGGATGTCATCGTTTGAGATGCATTTCCCTCAACACCGATCATGCATTCAATCGTAAACTCTGTCGCTTCACCATCTGCAAATGGTCGCTTGCGTGTTTTACCTGGCTGAATCTCATCAAACATACCGCAATTTTTAAGCCGAACAACATAATCGTAACTTGCTGTCAGTGTCCGAGACAATCCAACCAACTTAAGGTTGTATTGAGATATCTCAACCATATCACCAAACTTGGTATGCTTTTCAGGCGTAAGCTCACAAGAAGTTAATACAGTATTTTCATCAAGTAATCCTGCGAGTAAATCGAGAAGCATTGACCAATCTGGTTGCTCGCCGATCATATTTGTAGCAGCCAAGTTTGCTTTTGCTTGTAGAACTCGTGGCTTAATACTCTTAATTGCCTCTTCCGTCGCAGATACCTGTTGATTCACATCCGCAAGTTGATCTTCTATCTCATGAACGCTTTGCCCCCAAGAGAATGTGAACATGACCCACGCTGCAACCAGAAGAATGCTGTACACCGACACTGCAACAATCCATTGCCGAATGCGTATGTGAATTAAACGCTTTATACGATAATGAGGTGGTATAAAATTTACTGAACGTCTCATGCCGCCTCCTTTGTATATTGTGCTAACCCCGCAGCAACATTAAACACAGAAGAACGAAGAATTTCAGATTCTAATTGCGTTGACTGCCCGATATGATTGAACTCAACATTATAAACCCGTGCGTCTACAATTGCAGAAAGATAATCGGTTGCCCCTAACATTTCGGCTCCACCACCCGTAATCAGTAATGCTTGTAACGGTGCACTGGGGTATTGATGCAGCGCATAATTCATGGACAAACTAAGCTCTTGCCCGACCATGGAGTAATGGTCCTCTACTAAATTTCTGAATTTATTAAATAGCTGAACATCACTATCGCAAGCACCTTCATGATCAGCTACGCCAACTTTACCAAGCAGCCAATCAACAACAGATCGCGGAATACCATGTTCCGCCTCAATCGCTTCAAACATAGTTTTGTTTGCACACTTCTCAAGCGTACGTTGATAGATCACAGTCCCATGATGGATCAAGTCAAAACTTGCAATCTCCCACGCAAGATCTACAACCGCAACAATACCTGGCATCTGGTTAATAATTGGTGTACAACTTCGGGCGGTAGCCCACCCTTGGGTATCAACTCCCGACACTCGCAGTCCGCCACTTTCAAGAACTTCAATCAATTGATTCACATCTTCATGCTTACAACATGTTGCCATCACTGGTACTGTCTGCGTAGAACGTATCGGCCGAGGCAATTCCCAATAATCAAATGAAACCTGATCCTGTTCCAGACGATGTGATCGTGAAAGCTCCCCCTTCGCAATCTGTATAAGATTTTCTTCATTACGAACCGGCGGGATATCAAGCACACTTGAGAAAGTTTTGTTCGCTGGCATAGACACAACAATTTCATGACCAATGAATCCGCTTCGGCTTAACACTTTCTTCAGCCGCTTGACTTCTTCAGTCGAGAATGGTTGTTCAGGTTCTAATCGATCAAATTTTGCTGCAGCTTCAATCTTCGGACGGCCCGGCAATTGATCGGCATCAGGCAACTCACTTAATTCTCCATCAGAGTGGTATGCAATACTTCCAGCCTCAACTTGAAGTTTATCTGTTAGATTCCCAGATAACTGTACCGCCTTGATCTGCCGCGCCCCAATATCAAGACCAATCGGGCCAATATTTTGCTTTCTCGATATTCTCATTATGAACCTCCCGTCATAGCAGTCAGATCAAACAATGGTAGGAACATGCTTAGTGCAATCGCACCGACAAGAACGCCGAGCACAATCAAAATCACCGGTTCAAGTAAACTCGTCAATGATTTCAAGACCGTTTCATTTTCTTCATCTACAAAATCTGCCATATTCAATAACATATCGCTAAGCCGTCCCGCAGATTCACCACTCTTAATCGCTTCATAAACAGATGGATCTACCATCTTCGGATCACTGAAGGCTTGACTCATTGGATCGCCATTCTCTACTGACTTCATCGCATCATCGATCAGTTTTTGATAATGTACATTACCGGCAGTTTTACTGGTCAATTCTAGAACATCAAGTAACGGCACATAGCTGTCGGTCAGTACCCCGATCAAACGAATAATTCTTGCAACAACGAAACTTCGTGTCATGACACCAAACATTGGCACACGTATCAGAAATAAATCGAATGCGCTTCTGCCTTGAGGCGTACGGATCCAATAGAATAATCCAAATGTTACTGCAATCGCGCCGATCAAAATGGCCCACCAGTACGACTGCAAACACATGCTGATAAACATCATAAATTTTGTAGATGGTGGAAGCGGCATCTTCAATGTTTCAAACAAGCTTGCAAAACGTGGTAGCACAAACACTAACATGAGTGTCAATACCGCACCTGAAACCGCCAGTAATAAGGCGGGATACATCATCGCACCCATAATGGTGGTTCGGGTTTGCAACTGCTTTCGCACAAGTGTCGACAATCGATCAAGAATTGGCGAAAACTTTCCTCCTGCCTCGCCCGCACGAATCAGACTCCGATAGATCTGATCAAAATACCGCGGATGATGATCCATCGCATCTGAAAGCGAATCACCCTGCTCAATCCGTTCACGCAAATCCGACACAACAGCCTGCCAAGTTGGATCCTTTGCTTGCCGCTCCAGCGCACTAAGCGTTTCAATCATAGGTGTGCCCGAAGAAATCAACACGTACAACTGCCGCGTAAACATAGTGAGATGCTTAAGGCGTTTTGTACCACCGTTTAAGCTTGGCATCCGCCATTTTGGTTTGTTATTTTCAGCCTGTGTTTGCACGTCGTCCTGCGCACGAATCTCTGTTACAAACAGACCCTTGCTACGCAGACGATCCGTTGCTTCCATTTCATTGATTGCTTCAATTGAATCGCGAACAGCCGCACCGGAGGCATCAAACGCATGATAAGTTAGCTTCATGCAACCTCCTTAGAGCCGCTTTTCTTTGGCCCTTGATCAATCGAGCAAACATCAATCTGCTGATTAATCACTTGATCCTGCGCATCTGAATCTTGACCGCCTGCATTGACGATCACATCCGGTTCTTCCCCGTCTACTTCATCACAATGTGTTACACGTAGCACTTCTTCAAGACTGGTTTTGTGCTCAGTTGCAATCTTTACACCCTCTTCACGTAACGTAAGTTGATTTAGATCCTTCATTTTTTCGCGGAGTTGATGAGATGCTGCTCCACGATGCACCATACGGCGGAGATCTCCTTCAAGCTGCATCACTTCATATATACCCACACGGCCTTTGAAACCACTGTTGTGACATTGCTGGCATCCTGACCCTTTTCGGAAGGAAACACCAGATAACCCCGGCACTGCAGCATCCGTAATCACTTCATCAGATGGATAGTATTTTGTCGCACAATGCGGGCAAATCGTTCGCGCCAACCGCTGGGCTACCACGCCAACCAGTGCACTTGAAAGCAAATACGATTCAATCCCCATATCTAATAGCCGCGCAACCGCACCCGGTGCATCATTGGTGTGCAATGTCGCAAGTACCAAGTGGCCGGTAAGAGCGGCCTGCACAGCCACGCGCGCAGTCTCTTCATCGCGCACCTCGCCAATCATGATCACATCCGGGTCTTGGCGGAGAATCGATCGCAACGCTCGAGCAAAGCTCATACCGATATTGTTTTGTACTTGGATCTGATTCACAAGATCCAGTTGATATTCAACCGGATCTTCAACGGTCACAATGTTGCGTTCAGGGCTGCGAAGTAGATCCAGTGCAGAGTAGAGTGTTGTTGTCTTGCCGCTACCTGTTGGGCCTGTCACGAGAATCAAACCATGCGGTGAGTGCAGCATAGACTTAAATGTTTCCATCGATTGCTCGCGGAAACCAAGATCTTCTAGACGCACACGTAGGTTTTGCTTATCCAGAATACGTACCACGAGCTTCTCACCAAGAAGCGTTGGTATACTCGACACACGCAGATCAATCTCGCGACCTTCAGCCACAATCCGCACGCGACCTTCCTGTGGCAGGCGTTTTTCTGCGATATCCATTTTGCCAATCACCTTGAGTCGTGACACGATCGCGGCATGAATTCCTGCTGGTGGCTTCATCAAATCGCGCAACACCCCATCAATACGGTAGCGCACGCGCGTCCCTTTGCGGTCCGGCTCAACATGGATATCACTCGCGCCATCGCGCACTGCGGTCAGCAACGCCACATTCACAAGATTGATGATCGGACTGCCCTCGATCATATTCTCGAGATCAGAGGCTGGCCCTTCGTCAACCTTTTCACGCTCAACCACTTCAACGTCAGACTCGACAAGTGATGTTAGGAACTCATCAAGATCGACATTACCACCCTTGTATTTCTGTAGAAATTCGCGAACATTGCTTTCCAACGTAAGGACTGGCCGAATCGTACAGCCTGTAATCTGACGTAGACGGTCAATCGTCGGTAAGCTCTGCGGCTCCACCATCGCCACCGTCATCACATCGCGCACCTTGAACATCGGTACGACCATCATCCGCTCAGCTTCTTCTTCGCCAATCTCACTGATGAGTGACGGGTCAATGAGGCCGTGACGCAGATGGCACCCGCGGATACCCAAATTCGAAGCAAGTGTATTGACCAGTGCACCGCTGTTGATCACACCTTGTTCAACCAATACCTCGCCAAGACGTTTGCCGGTTTCCTTTTGCGTTTCAAGCGCACGATCAAGGTCCTGCTGGCTCAACGCCCCTTGTTCCAGCAGTGCCTCACCAATCTTCTGTTTTCGCCGACGAACATCCGTCACAGGAAGCTCCTTACCGCTGAGCCGACGTCTTCGTAACATTCAAAGAAGTTCGCGAGTTCTGTGAGGTCTAATACTTCTCTTACAGTTTCATTCAAGCTGCAAAGCTTTAAGATCTGTCCAGCTTGGGATAGTTCATCATTCACTTCCAACATGACTTCAAGTCCTGTCGAATCCACATACGCAATCGAGCTTGCATCAAGAATAAACCGTCCCATGCTGTCGCTACGGATACGCATCAGACAACTTTTGAATGTAGACACATCGTTCCGTGTGAGTGGACCGATCGGTCGAACCACAACGACGGCCCCTTTTTTTTCTTCTTTAATCTCCATCGGCCTGCCTCCACAAACCTGCAGCCATCACTGCGGCTACATTATCTTCCAACACCAACCTGTAGTGGGATCGTCATCGTAAACGTGCTGCCCTGATCTAGTTCAGATTCTAAAGTGATATCACCGCCGTGCATCCGCACCATCTCACGTGCTAAAGCCAACCCCAAGCCAGAACCCGTTATGCCTTTAATTCGTCTGTCCTGAGCGCGGTAGAACTTTTCAAACACGTGCTTCTGATCCTGTTCAGAAATTCCAAGGCCTGTATCGCGCACCTCGACCGACAATTCACGATCCGACGACTCAACAATCACGTTCACTCGTCCGCCATCCGGTGTGTACTTCAGCGCATTACCAATCAGATTATGAAGTGCACCAATGATCTTCTCGCGGTCGCCTTGTATCACTGGCAACTTCGGTGGGCGTTCAAAGATCAGCGAGATTTTCTTCTCCTCAGCAAGTGCCTGATAATCACGTTCAATCGTTGATATCTCATCTTCGACACGCACATCATCACGAGTCAGCTGCATGGACCCCGCTTCGATTTCTGCAACACTCAGCATGTCAGAAACAATGCGTTCAAGCCGACCTGTTTCCTGGTTAATCACATTCAAGCAGTTCTCTCGCATCTTAGGATCACTATCGCCATCATCAATCGCGGTTTCCAAATACAAACGAATATTTGTGAGCGGCGTACGGAGTTCGTGCGTTGCCTGTGCGACAAACTCATGGCGTGCTTCCTCAGCCACACGCTGCTGCGTGATATCTTCAATCACCAACATGACACTTGGCGTGTTACCTTGCTTCAGTGGCAGAATCGAAAAGCGAAGTACACCTCGATTGTCATGACCCTTCGGTTTATCTTCCTCTGAATCCTGCATGATCTCATCGGTATACAGCTCCAGATTCACTCTGCGGCGAATCATTCCGCTTGCGGCCTCATGCATCGCCACACCAAGTGCATCATGATTGATATAGCTCAACATAAGCTGACCGATCATTTCTTTGTAATCTGTGCGCAGAAAAACAGAAGCTGCGTGATTGGCATAGTTGATCTTAAGCTGATGATCCATCAGGATCAGCCCCTGACTCATCGCATCACATCCACCAGCTAAATCACCTGCGCCCGCAGCGCCAACACCTAAAGATTCTTTCACGCCACGCACTGCCATTTGGTCCTTAAGCATTTGCTGCTCACGAATCAGTTGGTTCCACGCAGTTGCTTCGTCACCAAATTTTGTGGAAACATCCAACGCACCGTGTGAACACTCGCCTTCCTTTTGGCTCAGAAGTGCTTCACGGATGCGTGTCATCGCTTTGTATCGTTGACCGGCTTTGTTATAAACCAGAAGCAACAATAGAAGTGATCCCGCACCAATTGCGCCAGCACCAGCTTGCGTCTCCCAAATGGAAGGATCGGAGATCAGTTCCCCGGTTAACTCCAGAACAAATGTGCCGTTTGCACCTGCTTGAAGATGATGCGTGACCACAATGGTTTCACCTTCGTCAACAATTGAAACAGCATCCTGTATTGATGAGGGACGACTTCTTCCAGAGTTATTTGTTTTTAAATTGATATGATCATTGATAACAATTTTTGGGTTCATAGCCGCCACAACATCGCCGTTCTTCAATCGGATCTGGCAACTGCTAAGGTGAAACTGCTCTGCAGCATCGACCACTGCCTTGCGTGCTGTAGTAAGGTCACCCTCACCCAAAGCTTGTTCTGTAAAATAGCTCAGCACATTAGCCGCCGAGATCAACTCCCCTCGTCGCTGCTTCATCGCCATGGACTTCTGATTCGATGTCCATAGATAGCCGCTACCGAGCATTGCCCCGATCAGAATGGCCGCCGTGATGCCCGCCACGACCGGCACCGACCAATTCACGCCTGGTCGCCGATCTTGCGCAGTTGCATGGCTGCTTTCCATTTTCTCACCCTTCCTCACACTTACATCCAGCTAAAAAATACGTAAGCCCTCTCTGCGATCAATCGAAGAGAGATACCTCATTCATCGGACCATCCCATAACGTGAATTAGCGAGTCACCCCACCTTAATGTTTGGAAATACAACCCTTACAAATCATATAACCCACACAATCACTACAACCGTTACAGACCCACCCCCTGCTCTTTACCCAAATCGCACAATGCCACCTCCAGCTAGAAGTTGTGCTAGTAATAACATCTGTAACGATAAATTTGCCTAAGTACCGCACTCCGTGATATCCTGACTGGCTAGGGAACTTATCGGACATCCATTTAACCAGCATAGGAGAAAGATCCATGTGCCACGGTTTTAAAACTATCGCTCTCGCTGGGCTCGTCATCGCCATGACATTTGCAGCTACTCAGACCCAAGCTGCCGCTATCTTTACCGTCTACGACGAGATCACACCCGGTGGCCCGACCAACACGAACATCAACATCAACGCTGCTGGCGACTATCTCTTTACAGGTACCGCCACACGCACCCCCTCTAGCGCAGACTTCGACAACCTCGTCATCACGATTGGCGCTGGCCTTGTTGCTGACTCCGCGGCCTATACCATCACGGGCGGTCCAGACGGCAACGTCGAAATCAAACTTAACCAATCTGGCTCACAAGAGTACTACGACCCCACCACCCAAACCTCTACCGGCAACGATGTCCTCGACGACCTCCTCCTAAATGGTGGCGGTGCCCCACTCGGATCCTTCGGTACCGGCACGCATGACCTCCGCCTCGGTTCCGGTTCCGCATTCAATCAGGAAATCACATACGAATTCATCCTCACTGTCATTCCTGAGCCAACCTCCACCGCACTGCTCTCACTCCCCATTCTCGGCCTCCTCCTTCGTCGCCGCCACTAAACCCATATAGACATTGATTTAAATTCCTGCGACCCGCTTTCATCAGCGGGTTGTTTTTTTATCACCCATTCCCGCCAAAATAGCCGCACACACCGCGCTTCCCCATCCATTCGACCTTTGCGACCACCATACGATATCATGCTTACTATGAACGCTGGATCTCACGAAGAAACACCCCCTCACGCACCAGATGAACTTGCCACCGAAAAACTATGCGCTTGGGCAAGCTGGCGCAACACACTCCTACTCGCACTTATCATCTTCATTATTCGACTGATCTATTCATTCATCAGCCCCTACGAACTTGTCGGCGATGAAGCACAATACTGGGACTGGTCTCGTCACCTTTCATGGTCTTACTTCACCAAAGGACCTGGGGTCGCGTGGACCATCTTCGCCTCCACTGAAATCTTCGGCAATGCTGTCTGGGCAATCCGCCTTCCTACACTTATTGCATTCATCATCATCATGCTCTCTGCTGCACGACTTGCTACACACATTTCTAACGGTGACGAGCGTCCCGGTTTTTTCGCCGCTTGCCTCATTGCACTTTGTCCGCCCCTCTTCGCTGCGGGTCAACTCATGACCATCGACGAACCTTTTTTCGCTTGTTGGATCCTTGCCGCACTGATCTCTTATCATGCATTTTACCGCTTAAAACACGATCAATCTGCAACATTACTCTGGATGCTCGTTGCCTTCATCCTCGGGGTAGGCTTCCTCTATAAATATACCGTCTTACTCATTCTTCCCGGCTTGATCCTCTTTGCCATTATCTACCGTAAAACACTCAAGCTTAATCAACCACGCAACCTCATCACGATGATTCCCGCATTCGCTATTTTCCTCATTACCATCTCACCTGTTTTCATCTGGAACTACCAGAATGATTGGCCAACCGTCAAACACCTCGTCGGTCACCTTGGCATCGAAGGCGGCGACGTCAAAATCACACAGGAAAATCAGTGGAAGCCCATCCAACTCCTCGGCCCACTTGAAATGGTCGTTGTCCAAATCCTGCTCATCAGCCCTCCCATCATAGCGCTCATCGTCATTTCATATCGGCAAGCACAAAAGCACAAAAGCACAAACCCACATCAATGGCTCGGTGTCATCTATCTCATCTACTGCGCTACCCCCGTCCTCGTTTTCTACTTCTGTGTCGGCTTTCTCAAAAAAGTACAACCCAATTGGCCACTTGCAGGCTTCCTCACTCTCATTCCACTTGCTGCGCTCTATGGCCCCATTGGTCTCGGTAAATTTTCCCTAGCCATTCAAACATGGAAAGACAACAACAAGCAAGGCAAACGTCCACACACACCTTGGCAGGTTGGTTGGCACTGGGCCATCGGCTGGGGCAGTGTTGCTGCACTACTCATCATACTTGCCCCCTATGCACAATACTTCCCTAATGGAGAAAACTTCCCCGGCATGCATCGCGCCACCGGCTTTCAGAACGATGCTGCTCTCATTCAAACGCAAAGAAACACCCTCTTAAACCAAACTGGCACTCCGCCCATCATCATTGCGGATCATTATCAAAAAACCGCACGTCTCGCCTTTTATTTGCCCGATCACCCCGCTGTTTTCTGTGCCCAAGCCTACTTCGGCGCACGTAAAACCGACTACGATCGCTTTGCTGATACCAATCTCAATAACCCCGATCTCCTCGGTAAAAATGCGGTACTAATGGGCGGCTCTGCAGAACGCTGGCGAAACGCCTTCAACTTCAAATCCATCAAAATCGTCGTAGAAAATCCCGCAGATCTGAGCCAACAAATTTTTATTGCCTACGACTACCAAGGCCCCAAGAAACCGCTCCCCACACACTAAACCACTTTCCA
Source organism: Poriferisphaera sp. WC338 (assembly GCF_050931845.1). Taxonomy (GTDB): domain Bacteria; phylum Planctomycetota; class Phycisphaerae; order Phycisphaerales; family Phycisphaeraceae; genus Poriferisphaera. Next base: position 193,122 of record NZ_CP194516.1, on the reverse strand, counting down.
TACTGACTGGGACATCCGACTCCCGTATAATCAACCCGTGAATCTAATCGATACCTGTAAACTTTGTTCCCCTTTTTCGCTGCGTTTCCACTTTAGCGCGGTCATCTTATTCCTCATCATCGCTGCCGTATTACTTATTCCCGCCCATTACTTCGATTTCTGCGTACTTGCTTTTGCCGATAAACACTTCGATAAAGCCCGCATGCAGCGATCTGATCTCGCCAACATGTTTCGTATCGCCGGCTTCCTCCCCCTTTGGATACTCATCGCATTCGCGATACTCCTCAACGATATCAAATACTTCCGCAAGTTCGGCTTCCTCACTGCAATCGGCCGGGCCGTTCTTCTCATTCTCACCACCGCCACTGCCGGCGCACTAGCCGAACTCATCAAAGTACTCGTCCGCCGCGTTCGCCCCTCACTCGAACTCGGCTCCTACGAATTCCGGCCCTTCACTAACACCGAACAATACAACTGGTACGAATCTGGCAACCTCGGTTTCCCCTCCTCTCATACAATCGTCGCCTTCGCCGCAGCGTTCATCCTCTGCCGCTTCTTCCCCCGCGCCTGGTTCATCTGGATCATTTTCGCTATCGGCTGCGCGGCAACCCGCGTCCTCTCACAAGGACACTTCCTCTCTGACACCGTTGCCGCAGCTCTCTTCGCCTTTGCCATCACTCGCTTCTACTGGTTCTGGCATCTTTATAATCAGCGCAAGCTCATCGACGAACTCGACGGCAAGCTCCCCTTTGAATCATCGCTTAGCTAGATTGCACACACCGCAACTCAAGCTTCCTAGGTGCCGATCGACAAAACACTATCAATTTCCGCAAGCAGTTCATCCTCTAATGGCGGTGCATCTATCACCTTCACATTGTCTTCAATCTGCGACAGTCGGCTCGCCCCAATCAGCGCGCTGGTCACTCGTTCATCTCGCAATACCCAACTAAGCGCCAACTGTGCTAGGCTCTGACCGCGCATCTTTGCAATCTCGTTCAGCTTCTTCATCTTCTCAACAAGACCGTCTGTCACTCGATCAGCCTGTAAAAAACCTTTCGGATCTGCCGCTCGTGAATCCTTCTTCACACCGTTGAAATACTTATCTGTGAGCAGCCCCTGTGCTAGCGGGCAAAACGCAATCACACCAAACCCCAGATCCTCTGCCTCATCAAGTAATCGATCTTCCACCCAACGGTCCATCATGTTATACAACGGCTGATGAATCGTCAGCGGTACACGACCTTCACGCAAAAACTCAACAGCTCGTCGCGTTTGCTCGGCATCATAACTACTCACCCCCACATAAAGTGCCTTCCCCTGCTTCACCAACTGTTCCAACGCCCCCATGGTTTCTTCCATCGGCGTGTTCGGATCCGGTCGGTGCGAATAAAAAATATCTACATACTCCAAGCCCAATCGTTTCAAACTCTGCTCACAGCTCGCAATCAGATACTTTTTGCTGCCCCACTCGCCATATGGTCCATCCCACATGTAGTATCCCGCCTTCGATGAAATAATCATCTCATCACGATACACACCCAATTCTTTCTGCAACAGCTTCCCGAAAACCTTCTCCGCTTTCCCCGGAGGCGGCCCATAGTTATTTGCAAAATCAAAATGCGTGATACCCAAATCAAACGCACCACACACCATCTCCTTCGTCTTCTCATACTCTATAAAGTTGTGCCACCCACCCAACGAGATCGCTGGCAACTTAAGCCCACTTCTTCCACACCGACGGTACGTCATTTTCTCGTAACGCTTTTTATCAAACTTTATTGTCATATCTCTATTTCCATTTTTGAGTTTTAATCACCGGCATCCCGATAACCCCTCACCATATCGTATGAATTCTGTAAGGATCAAAATGAATCGCCATCCACCCATCTATTATCGGGCATCTCCCTCTGCATCTTATTATACCGCCCGGATAACCCGATCAATGTTCCGTCACTTCAACTTGCAAGAGGTCCATCATGAAGCATTACGACTGTGTTGTCATCGGAACCGGCCCCGCAGGCCAAAAAGCCGCCATCCAAGCCGCGAAACTCGGTAAACGGGTGGCCATCATCGAAAAAAACAAAGTTCTCGGCGGCGCACAGGTCAACACCGGTACACTTCCCTCCAAAGCGCTTCGTGAAGCTGCACTTCACCTCACTGGCGCCGGCAAACGCGGCCTCTTCGGCGAGTCATACCGCGTCAAACAAAACATCACCATCGCAGACCTTGTGGGTGTTTCCCAAAAAGTTATTCAGCACGAATGGGAAACCATCCACGATCAATTCCAACGCAACAACGTCGAACTCATCTGGGGCAAAGCGCACTTCGAAGGACCCAACCTCCTTCAAATCACACGCGAAACCGAATCGGAAATGATCACCGCTGATAAATTTCTACTCGGCGTCGGCACCAAACCCGCCAAGCCTGATCATGTCCCCTTCAATGACCACAACATCCTCTGCTCCGACATGTTCCTTCAGCTTAACAAACTGCCCAAAACCATGATCGTTGTTGGCGGCGGTGTCATCGGTACCGAATACGCTTGTATCATGGCGACCCTCGGTGTCCGCGTCACACTTATTGAAGGCCGCAACAATATCCTTGGCTTCCTTGACTCAGAAATCTGTGAAGCATTCCAATACTTCCTCCGTCGCTCGGGCGTCACCCTCCGGCTAGGCGAAAAAGTCGAACACATCAAAGAACTTGAAGCCAACCCCGACACCGGTGAAGTCCTCGTCGAAGCGCAGCTCGAATCCGGCAAAACACTTCGTGGCGAAACACTCCTGTACACCGTCGGCCGACAAGGCGTCTGTAAACAGCTCGGACTCGAAAATGTCGGCATCGATTTCGACGACCGCGAACGACTCAAAGTCAACGAACACTATCAAACCAACGTCGAACACATCTACGCCGCCGGCGATGTCATCGGCTTCCCTGCACTCGCATCTACCTCGATGGAACAGGGCCGCCGCGCCATCTGTCACGCATTTGGCGACCCCACAGAAGGCTTCTCTAAAGTCTTTCCCTTCGGTATTTATTCTATCCCCGAAATTTCTATGGTCGGCAAAACCGAAGAACAGCTCACAAACGACGGCATCCCCTACGAAGCCGGCGTTGCGACCTACAAAGAACTCGCACGCGGGCAACTGCTCGGCGATGAATTCGGCATGCTCAAAATCCTCATCCACCAAGACACGCACGAAATCCTCGGTGTACACGCCATCGGAACGGGTGCCACCGAGATCATTCACATCGGACAAGCCGTCATGGCCCACAAAGGTAACGCATCCTTCTTCGTCGACAATGTCTTCAACTTCCCCACTCTCGCCGAAGCCTACAAGATTGCCGCCTACAACGGTCTCAACAAACTCAAACACGTCGCTTAACTAACGATAAAGTCTCCAGTAAAAAAGCCTGAGTGGAAATACTCAGGCTTTTTTCTTTCTCAATGCTATTTTAATTCAAGCTTTAACTGCCTGCGTCACATCCAACATCCGCTGTAGCGCGATCATCGACCAATGCTGCACACCCTCGCCCACCGTAATTCGATTAACCACCTCACCTTCTACCAACTTATCCATCACAAATAACAAATGCGGCATATCAATACGGTACATCGTCGTACATAAGCATTGGCACTCTGACAACATCCGCACTATCACCCCACGCTCTTTCGCTTGCTCTGCAAGACGATTCACTAGATGAACTTCCGTTCCTACGGCCCACTTACTCCCTGGCTCCGCCGCATCAATCGCTTGAATGATCTTCTCTGTCGAACCACTCACATCCGCAACTTTCACCACATCGTGATCACACTCAGGATGCACAATCACCGTCACGTCCGGCCACAACGCTCGTACCTGATCCACATGCTCCGGCCGAAACAACTTGTGTACCGAGCAATGACCCTTCCACAATAAAAACGTTGCCCGGCGAATATCCTCATCGCTCACCAATTCAACATCATTCGGGTCCCAAACAATCATGTCCTTCTGAACATCAAAACCAAGTGCCGCACCCGTATTTCTTCCTAGGTGCTGGTCCGGCAAGAACAAAATCTTCACCGTCTCATCTTCGCCCAAAGGCTCGTCGCCACCTGCCAATGCCCACTTCAAAATCTTGTCCGCATTACTACTCGTACACACCGCCCCACCATGCTCACCACAAAATGCTTTAATCGCTGCTGTACAATTCATGTAGCAAATCGGAATTACACGAACATTCGCGTCGCCCAAAGCTTCATGAATAATCTCCCATGCCTCGACCGTCTGTTCATAATTTGCCATATCCGCCATCGAACAACCCGCACCCATGTCTGGCAAAATCACTTGCACATCATCCGGCGTCAAAATATCCGCACTCTCCGCCATGAAGTGCACCCCCTCAAAGATCACATACTTCGAGCCACGCTCTTTCACCGCTTCCGCCGCCAACTGCGACAGCTTAAAACTATCACCTGTAAAATCCGCAAACTGGATTACATCGTCTTGCTGATAGTGATGCCCAAGAATCACCAGCGCATCACCCAACTCCTCTTTGCGCGCCTTGATCGCTCGCACAAGTTCGTCTTCCCCCATCTCCAAATATCGCTCAGGTAACGGCGGCTGCCAAAGCATCACTTCACTCCCTCATCATGCCACTCGCGCCAATCTTCAGATCCGCATACCGGGCATCATGTTGCTTCAATGTGAAACACTCAATTATACCCAGCTAACCAGAACCGAACAAAAACCAGCCGCCATTTCTCCTTACTCCAAAAAATCCTCTCTATCGGATAACATAAGTCCCGATGATCGACCACTTTCGAGGAGGTATGCATTTTCCACCTGCCCAGCCAATAACCTGGCTGGATATTCCATCTTCTGTCTCAACGACCCCACTCCGTATCACCTCGCCCCACAAGCCCGTCATCACGCTTGGCCAATCCGTCACTGCCGGCCAGCGACTCACCGAACCCCTTTCACCCGCAGATCCCTGTATTGTTTCGCCCATTGATGGCGTCGTCCATGCCATCACTCCCTGGCCTGCCGACACCTTCCACCAACACAAACACCAACGTAAGCCGTCTATCCGCAAAATAGACACCCTCTACGACATCCACATCACACCAAACCATGAAGAAACATCTGCCGCCATCCCTGTCGCCCCACCATCCGACCGCACACTCGATCATTGGTTCGATATCCTTCGTTCCAATGGGCCCTGGCCGCAAGATGAAATCGGCTGCGACCTTATCACACAACTCGAAACAACCCGCCATCAAAAACCCTCACACCTCATCTGCATCGGACTTGATGCCTTCCCCCTCTACTCTGACCGATCATCACTCCTCATGACCTACCCCGATGACGCTGTCCTCGGTACGCGTATCCTCGGCGACATCGTCGGTGCTAAACACGTTCAACTCACACTCGCGCACTCTGCGAAACTCATCTCGCAACTCAAACGCCCTGGCAAATCCTTCAACGTCAAATGCATCTGCACTGACAACATTTATCCCGCCGCAGACCCCACTCTCTCTGCCTACTATTTCGCCAAACACACCAAACTCCCTGCCTCACAACCCCCTTCAAAAAAGAACATCGTCATCATCACACCTTGGACCGCTATTCGTATTGCTCGATGGATCACCCGCCGCGCGCTAGACATCGTCCAACCCATTATGATCGCAGAGCCAAACCGCAACCAAACCCCCTCGACGCACTACGCCCTTCCCGGATCGGATATCTGCAACCTCTCCCCCCTTCTTCACGGTTCCTGTGAAGCACTCTCCGACAGACTTGTCATCGGCAATCCACTCACCGGTTCACCCATCGCCGCACCCAACGCAGCTAAAGGAACGCTTCCCCCCACCGTCAGGCACGGCATCCAACTCATCTCTATTCTCCCGTCTAACCCACGCTTAGAACCTGAGCCCTGCATTACCTGCGGCTGGTGCACAGACGTCTGCCCCACTGATCTCCAGCCAGTCCATCTTGCAGAACTCATCGCCATCAAACCAAACGCGCCCAAAATCAACAAACAACTTAATTTCTGCATCGAATGCGGCCTCTGCTCACATGTCTGCCCCTCACACCTCCCACTTACCCAACTACTTGCAGCAGCCAAAACATATTAAACACTGGAGCCATTACCCATCGTCCCCGTACCCAAACAACATCGCCCCGCCTCACCGCTGAAGCCTCACGGCACTGCACATCTACATGGACCGCCATGGATCGGCACCGCGCACCATCGCCATCATTATGATCGCATTTGGATCATACTCGTCATCATCATGGCAATCTATGGCTCCATCTTCTTCGGCTTCCGCGGCATCCTCACCGTCATCCTCACCACCACCGCTACGCTCCTCGCCTATAACTTTATCAACCTACTCTTCCAATTCTTCCGACACAAAAAATTACATACATCCACCTCATACGCACTCTGGAACGGAGCACTCGCTGGACTCGCCACACCCGTCCTCCGTGATTGGACCGTCCCGCTACTCATCGGCTTGCTTCTTGGACCAACGCTCTACCTTGTCGGACGTTCTTCCCGCATCCGCATCCATCCCGTCGCACTCACCCTCATCATCATCTGGCTCATTCCTGCTGCCATCCATCACGCCGAACCCGTCTCGATGCGCAACACACTCGCGCAGCCCGTCTCCGCCATACTTACGCCCAACCACATCATCATCGGTAACGTCACCAACGTCCCCTCCCCCACACCCAACACACAACCCTGGTTACAAACCGCAGATTCCTACGACGCAATCACCCGCTACAACATCCAACAAAAACTCATCACCGAACAACGTGAAATCCTCCAATACCCCTTGCTCATCCGCAACATGCTTGTCACCGGCGACCTCCCTCCACTCGCCGAGCTGCTCTTCGGCGCCGTCCCCGGCCCCATCGGTGCAACTTCGCCCATCCTCATTATCGCGCTCGGTCTATACCTTATCTATAAAAAACATGCCTCTTGGCGCACCGCCATGGCTGCACTGGTTGCCGCCCTCTCGACCTACATCATCCTTCCTTTTACCATCGACAATACCCATACTCTGGTCATCACCCAGCTCTCCAACATGCAACCCGCCGCCGCCATCACTTTCCTCGCTTACTTCTTCCTCGCCTCTCCCTTCCTGATGCTCACTCTCATCTTCGCCCCCGCCGTCGACCCCATGTCACGACAAGGCCGCGTTGTCTTCGGCCTCCTCCTCGGCATCTTTACCTCACTTTGTCTCTTCTATCTCGCCACCCCTGAAGCCACCTTCATCGCCCTCATTGCCGCCGGCGTCTTCTCTCGCCTCTTAGACTGCCTTAACCATTCGCGTTTTACTGCCTAACCGGCGTTTAAACATTCCGGAAATACTTCTGAAAACACCACCACATATCTCCATTAGCCGCGACCAAGCCTAATCGCCGTTCTCCCCTTTCCTACTTCTTCACACAAGCATCCACAATCATCCGCCATCGCCAATACGCAATCACATTCTCCAGTTCATCTGACTCCGAATATGTGAAATACATCGGCTGAGAATTGCCATAAATAGCACACAAACCGAAATAGCCTCCAATCCGCTGATACTCCTTCCCACCCTTCAATAATTGCAAGAAACCCTCGCCATGCATGCTGCCTTCCTCCACCAACGGATAAATCGCAAGCAACACCGTCGCTTGATAAACGTCCCCACCATGATGAAGCATATACGACCCACCCCCACCAGATTGTGTTAGACCCTGCGTGTAATTCTGTATCCAAAGTAAATAATCTTCATTCATCGCTTCAGCCACACTGGATGGTTTGCGATCATGCACCTCCTGCGGCAACGCTTCATAATACTCACCAATAAATTCAGACCATTCTACATAGAACAAATCAAAATCCTTCTTCCTATCTACCTGCACTTTTTCACTAAGTAACACATCAGAACCTGAGCACCCCAGCAACACCATGGCCACAAACGCCAACATCGCACAACCAACAATCTTCAACATCCCATACCTATCTTCTTTTGCTTGGTCACCAAGATTCTCTCAATATGCCACCCCGTCCCTACCCTTCGCAAACCACTTCCTCTGTATCCTCCGCGTCTCTGTGGTTCAACCACAAATACAATCCCCCAACACACCCAACCCTCAAAGCAATAACACCCACCTCCCCACTTCTTACTTCCCACCCTCTTCCTCGACCCTCATCCCTAGTTTTAAGCACGCCCATTCATCCCAAGCGTTTCTAGCACTAGCCACCAGCACTGTTTTACAACCTCTCTCCCAGCACGCGCTCCCAACCCCTAACCCCTCACATTTATCCCGTCCCGCTCAACTTACGCACCGTATGATCAAAATTCTTCACCATCGCATTCAGCAACGCCACCACGATCACTGAGTACCCACCCGCTGCGATCAATGCCGAGATAAACATAAAGATCCGATGCTTGCCCGAGCTTTCATGGAAGCTATAAACATACTCCCACGGATTGATGATCATCATCAAGCTCGTCGTCGGACTAAACGAATTAATCGTTGCACCAAAAATCACCGGCGTATTCTGCGCCATACTAAATCCACAAAAACCCAACACCAACGACACTGCACCAATGATTGCCACCGATGGGATCACTGCCCCCAACACACCCTTGCTCTTGATCGACCAGCTCATTCCTGCTGCCACGCACAACGCAATGAACGGCACCAACATCAACGCCAATAGCAACGCACTCTCAGGTAACATCAATACCGCCTGATACGCCCGCGCCATCCCACCGCCAAAATTACTCTGCACCTGAAACTGATACGTCACCGTCGTCCAGCCCATCGCATGACCTACCAACGTATACACGCTCACCATCGCCACCGTTAACACCGGCACCGAAATCATCACCGACAAAAACTGTACCAAGCCTCGCAATTTCCCCCACACATACTGCTTCTGCGTCATCGGTGTCGTTAATAGCAAATCCAGTGTTCCATCCTCACGTTCCCGGCTCACACAACCCGCACTCATGTAGATCGCCACCAGCGTGATCACTAACACCTCAATCAACAGCAACGTAAACAACCATTCCTGAAACACCTCGCGTTGTGCCGCCACGCCACCCGCCGCCCCCGTCAAACTCGGCAAGCTTCCCAAGTGATACGCATACAAAAGCCCGCCGCCCAACAACAACCCCACCACCACAAAACCATACTTCGAAACAATCGCACTAAGGCCCGTACCACGTGTGTGTGATTCCCGCCACGCGATTGGATTTCGTCCCGTCACGTGCCGCGCTTTTCTTCGCCGTTCACCACCACCATTTCCGCCACCAACGCGCAACTTCGACTTTAACCAAATAATCCATTTCGAATCGCCTCGCCCCACACTCCGCAGCACGATCGCACACCAACTCATCATCACCGCGCTTGCCGTGCCATAGATTGTCATCATCGCACCAAACGGATGCCCAAGATAAAACTGCTTCCACCTCGACATCCCTACCAACATATCCGCACTTGGCGGCTTGTAACTCGTACTGCTCAGCGCACTCTCCAGCACCAACAACGGATGCAACGGCGTTAACCACGTCGTAAACCCTGGCGTGAGCAATCGCCTTAACACCCACAAATCAAACAAATACGCGCCAAGCAAAAACGCTGCGATTGAAATCACAAATCCGAACACCGCCTTCCGCCCGCCCAGCCGCGAAACCGACATCGTCACCGCCACACTCCCCACCAACACCGCCGTCATCGCCGCCACACCAAACGCAATAAAAACCGAACTACTTCTCACTCCACCAAAAATCAGCAACACCGCAAACAACGGTAAGCCACTTGCAAGTAATGCCAATATAAAAAACAACCGCCCCATCAAATTACCCAACACAATCTGCATGTTAGATAACGGCGTCGTCAGCAGAATGTCATACGTCTTCGCACTCTGCTCTTGGGAGATCGCACTCGCCATAAATAACGGTGCAAGCAAACACACCAACGCCACCTGCCCATACGCTGTGATCATGAATACCTTCGCGCCAGATTTCGCCAGCATTGACATGCTCACGTCCTGCCCCAATCCCTCGCCGGCCATCAATCCAATAAACACCAACAGGATCAATGCGCCCAGATAACCCATGCGGATCCACATGTCGCGCATCCGCACCGAGCCACCTTTCACAATCCGAACGACCATCGGATTGCCCAGCAGCATCCGCCAAAACCAATGCCATACGATTTTCATGCTCACAATATAACCCCCGCCCCCCCATCTGTTAATCACCAAGTCACATCTGCCACAACATTTGCAAACACATGTCTCCAAAATGCTTAGATAAGATCCTCTCAGGTGATGATGCTTCTACTCCACAGCATATTCACACCAACCCTTTTCCATGTATTAAGACGTTGCCACCACCGACATGTTTCATCCCCAAATATGCGATCCGCATTATTGATGCGACATCACAAACTGAGCCCGCGCTTCCGCCACCACCATCCCATCCCCATCGCGCAGCTCGCTCCGCATCCGGTGGACCCGCCCCCGCCGTTCACCCCGCCACGCCACCACTTCAAACATGCCTTCCAAATCCGCTGGATGCCTGAATCGAACCTCCAAAGTCCCTGTCACTGCCTCTTCTCCATGCAGCAACAAAAACTGCGTCATCGCACTATCCAGCAGCGTACTCACCAACCCCCCATGCATACACCCCGCGTAGCTCCGCATCCAGTCCGCCGCTTTAAATCTTCCCACTGCCCTTTCCCCACCGTCTTTCAACGCGCACCGCAGCTTTAACCCAAACAGATGCCCGTCATCACATGCAAAACAACCCGTATGCAGACGATCGCGGAGAGAATATTTCTCACCACCATGATGCGTTTGATACTTGTTTTCTAGATACTTTCTTATCATCCGCTTACCACGACTTCCTCACGCATCAATGATTATGCCCCTCACCATTACATTCACCTTCACCATGACCCTGGCAAACACGCACCTCATCCACCACACCACTTTCTAAATACGTTGCCATCACCTCGTCAATCTCATCGCTCGACCCAGCTGCTGAACCAACTTCGATCCCCCGACCAACCAACCCGTTCAATGCTCCCTGCCCCAAACCGCCCACCAATACACGCTGAACTCCCAAACTTTTGATCCACCTCGGAAGCCTGTGACACCCCTCAGCTGACTCACGCACATATATCTGCTTGCTTTGTACCTTGCCTCCTGACACCTCATAAACCGCAAGCCTATCCATCTGACCAAAATGCTGTGACAATGCCCCATCAACCATCGGAATACCAATACGCATGCGACAAACTCCTATGAATGCGCCTTTTAAAGACTTGCATCTGAAGTATAAAATCCCCCCCGCACCCGGAAAGACTCATCCCCGCCATTTCCATGAAATAACTCCTCTATTTCAAATGAAATAGATTCCGTTAAAACAACACCGACAATAATTGTTTGCCTCACCAGAAACAAAACCAGAAGCGCGGCCAGATAAAAGATAATTATATCTTATTATTGATGCTGCGAACAAGCTTACCTTTGCACCACCAATCATTTCCACTAGATAATGGAAACCATTTGCAATTACATGTCTTGCCTACTGGATCGCATCCCGTCGAAAAATCTGAAGGACATTTCCTTCCGGATCCTGATAAAACTGATATCGCAGTACCCCAACGGTTGGCAACACTACATTCTCATACTTTCCAATCGCCTTCCCGCCCGATGCAATCACTCGTATACCATGTTCATGTACATCCTTCACCGTAAACGCAATCCGCCCACTTCCCGGCTCGTTAATCTGCGCCACTCGGCGTTTCCGCGTCGGTTGGTACGCCAAAATCTCCAATCTTACCTCATCCTTCCCATACCCCGGCAACCGCAACGACACGCCTGTCACCCGTGTGTGTTTCAAATTCAATGACTCATCCAACCACTGCCCCACCATATCAATTTCCGGATACACAATTTCGCAATCAAACGCGTTCACATAAAACCGTGATAGCCGTCGCCAATTCTCCGCCACTAACGTTGTATGAGAAAACCGTATACTCAACCACAGCCCTTTCTAAAACCAACTCTCAACACCTAACATTCAAATCGGAAACATCTCCACTCGACTTACCCACCTCAAACCCCTATAAACAACCCATAAAAAAAAGCCTGATAACTCACGCTATCAAGCTCAATCAAAATTAGTTTTATCGAAATGACCCTCAATCATTCCGCGCGTTCATTCTCCAAACACACCACTTCAACTCCAAGCAATTCTGCCATCCGCATGCATGCCGCCGTCTCGCTTTCACTGATACACGCGCTCTGCCGCCCTCCATACACAATCCGTTTCAACCCCACTTGCAACAGGCGACGAAAACATGGCGCACATGGCTGTCCGGTCACATAAGCTGTCCCACCCCGCAAATCACAACGCGCAAACGCCACTGCATTATCTTCTGCATGCACGAACCAGTCGTACTTCTCCGGCCGCGTTAACGGAACCTCTTCATTCGGCAGCCCCTGCACCGGACCGTTATACCCCGTACTCACCACACGCTTGTCCTGATCCACAATCACACAACCATGCTTCGTACTCGGGTCCGGCGACCGCCTCGATACTTGCTCAGCCAACTCCAAGAAATAGTCATCCCAGCTCGGTCTGCTATCGCTCATGATCTTCTTCCTACCTTCATTAAAACGTTGCTTCAAACACAAACTCGCATCATAGATCAATCCCCCTCTCCCCGCACCTTTCATACTTACACCACCCTCATAAAAAAACCTGCGACACTTCCTTGTCTCGCAGGCATTCATGATTGAGTCGATCACAGGCTTATTCGTTTATTGAGCTACTCAAGAAAATCCGTTTCAAGTGTTGCACGAATCTTCGCAAGCGCTTTGTTCTGGATCTGACGCACGCGTTCCTTGGTCACACCGATTACTTTACCAACCTGCTCTAATGTCATCCCCTTCGGCTCTTCCTTATCAATCTTAGGCTTGTCAATCCCAAACCGATGTCGAATCACCTCAATTTCAATCTCTGAAAGCTCCGCTCGATTGTCGTGTAAAATCTTCTGCACTTCATCTACACAATCATCCTCATGCGAAGCATTCTTTTCTTCCTGGAAATTAGATCGTTCAAGCGCCGGATCAAATGCCGTTGGGAATAACTGCCGATACTTCGATAACTTCACACCCGACCGACTGAATGCCTTAAGAATCGCACGGCAAGCATACGTCGAAAACTTAAACCCACGTGCCGCATCAAACTTATCCACCGCTCGCAATAACGCCATATTGCCTTCACTCACAAGATCAGCAAAATCAACTTCACTCATGCGTGTTCGCTTTGCCATCGCAAGCACCAACGCTAAGTTCGTCTGCGCAATCTGATCACGATACGCTTCCGCTTTGTTATGCCACTCAAGCATCTCGACCGCTAGCTCGACCTTGATCGGTTTCCTCATCTGCTTCTGCAGCTTCTCACGAATCTTGCAGACCCGCAACCGGCAATAATTAAACTGCAAAAACAGTACACGCTCTTCATCAGCTGTGAGCAACACCGTGCCAACATTCTTATTCATACGATTATCATTCACGAAGTTATCCATCACAGGGTGATACCACGACGTATCTGGCATCTCGATCGATGGCGCATCCGTAAACAACTTCTTCTCTGCCTGCTTCGGTCGAAGATGGAATACTTCATTATCGATGTATTCATATTTCTCGGTGAGGATCTGTTGAATCACATACTCTTCGTCAGCACCAATTGTCCGACGACCACCTGTAAATTCCAACCGATCCACAGCCCCGACTTCGTCAACCGCGTCTCTCATCCCTTCACGAGTTAGCTGGGTCATACTGAACCTGGCCTTTCTCACTGATGCAACCGTTCGGCTCCCCGCCCGGTCACTACTACAACTTAGGCTGCAACCCTCGCAATCAGGCTGGCTTTGCAACGCACAAAATGCCACTCAACATTCAAACCTGATTACCCCTTCGCTTACCGCATCCCCACATCCCTCACCCCTTCATCCTTCCAACCTCACTATTGGTTCTACCCACTGACCTGCCCCTTTGTTCCAACCTTTTTTAGAATGAACCACACAACCCAAAAAGCAAGAAAATCTGGAGCAGGGATATCTCCAATAAGTATTCTTGAACCCCGCACAAGCACAATCAACCCCTGTAAATGATTTAAAACAAAACGATTACAAGACCAACATTTCTTCTGACCTAAAACTTTCCAACCCCTCCCGACTATCTTGACCCACCGCAAGCTCACCCCTAAACTCTCTGCTGTCACGTCCGTTTTTTAGAAATATCCCAAACAGGGCGTGTCGCCAAACCGTTTTCAATCACAAACAGGCACCGCCTGAAAGACACAACCACAGGAGATAAACATGGCTTTCACATTACCCGATCTGCCATATGCCTTTGACGCGCTCGAACCAAACATCGACGCCAAAACGATGGAAATCCATCATGACAAACATCATGCTGGCTACGTCAACAACCTCAATGCCGCTGTCGAGGGACTTGATGTCCCTGAGTGTGTCTGTGAACTGATCTCAAATCTCGACAACATCCCGGAAGACAAGCGCACTGCTGTTATCAATAACGCTGGCGGACATGCCAACCACTCACTCTTCTGGAAGATTCTCGCTCCTGCAGGCACAGGTGGCGCTCCTGAAGGCGCTCTCGCTGACGCCATCAACAATAAGTTCGGCTCACTCGACGCCTTTAAAGACACATTCTCCAAGGCCGCTGCCACGCGCTTCGGTTCTGGCTGGGCATGGCTATGCGTATGCAGCAATGGCGAACTCTGCGTCTGTTCAACACCAAACCAAAACAACCCACGCATGGGCAAATACTCAAACTGCACCTGTGGCTCAGACTGCACCTGCACCCCCATCCTCGGCCTCGACGTCTGGGAACATGCCTACTACCTTAACTACCAGAACCGCCGCCCCGATTACATCAAAGCATTCTTCGAAATTGTGAACTGGAAACAGGTCGCTGAAAACTTTGAAAAAGCCAAAGGCTAATTAATATCAATACGCCAACAAACAAAGCAGGCGTTACTGCCTGCTTTTTTCATGCGCCTATTCAAACTCATCTACAACCTCAAAATGCTCACTCACTCTGCGGGTGAGACTCACCCCTCACACCCCAATTTCTTCCACCGTCCCCACAACTTTCTTCTCATCACAATGCTCAAGATAAATCTCTATCATCTGATCAATTTTCCGCTCCCAATTAAAATACTCAAGCACTCGCGCCCGCCCTGCTTTCCCCAGTTTTTCTCGTAATTCTCGTGATTCACTAAGATGCTGTATCGCATCGGCCAATCCCTGCACCAGCGCCTCTCGCGATTCAACCGACACCAGCATGCCGCATTCAGGTGTCACGTAATCTGCCGGCCCGCCCCAGTCCGCTACCACCGTCGGCAACCCCATACACATCGCCTCCAACACCACCGCACCTCCACACTCATGAATGCTCGGCAACACCAACGCATCACTCCCCATCATCATATCTGGGCATTCACCCTGCGGCACAAACCCGTGAAACACAACCCGATCTTCTAATCCCAAACGCTTCGTAAGCGCCTCAAGCCGACTCCGTTCCGGCCCGTCTCCAATCACATCCAATCTCACTCCCTCATCGTCCAAACGTGCGATCCCTTCAAGCAACGCATCTACCGCCTTTAATGCTTCCAAACGCCCCAAAAACACCAACTTCAAACCATCTTCTATCTCGCGCTTAGACCAATTAATCGCTTCCCATTGATCAACCATCACCGCATTCTCAGGCAAGTCCATTACCTTCTTACACAATCCACCCGGCAGCGCATCCCATGTCCGCTTGTTCGCCACCATCAACAACGCTGCTCGTCGTTTTCCCGGCATCAACACATTCGCCGCCCGCGCAAAAAATCGCCCCACCTTCATAAACACACGCTCAAATCCGTTTTCCCCCTTAAATCCCGGCGGATAACTCATCCCTCCATTCATCGGTCCAATGAGCACCGGCGCCCCCACACCATAAACCATCGACGGCTGCTTCGGTGACACCGGCATCGGTTGATGCACCACATCAATCTTAAATTCTTTCACCACCCGCTTCGCAATCCGCTTCTGCATCCACTGCGTCAACAAATTTGTCATCATCCCAAATGAAAAATGATGCACCCGTCGTGGGAGCCATTTCCCCATGTTATAAACCAAACGATGCAACCACGTATCCGGGATATAAGTGATCCGATCCCCATCCTCCGGAAACAGTTTTGTTAACTCCGGACGGTTTCGATCATGCACAAGCAACCGTACATCAACCCCCCGCGCCAACAATAAACGAAAATAGTGCAGCGGCAAGATAGACTCACCACCAAACCTCGCCGACGCATTGTCCGCCGCGATCAACACCCGCAATGGATTATCAACTTGTTGTTCTAACGCCGTCTGACCCATGCCCGGCCATTATAACACCACACCGCAAAATCACAGCAACACTTTCATCTACAATACAACCCGACACACATGACATTGCCCCCATCAATCCTTCATCACATATCGACCGAGCAACTCGCCCAAATCCGCCATGACCGCATCCGCAAAATCATACTCATAATGATCATCGTTCAACGTCTCATTCTCATTCGTGTACAGCACTGCCGCCAGTGCAAAGATCTTCCCACTCGGCTTGTGCATCACTACTGTATTATCCAACGAAAATCCATAAGCCGTCCCCGACTTCTCATAAATCATCCAGTTTTCCCTTGCCGAATCGACCCGCAATAATCCCGGCAAAAATCGCGTATCACCAATCCAATCCCCAAGATCCTCTTTTGTGTAAACCGGATTCTTTGAATCAAGCGGATGCTCTGATAACGCCTTTAACAACAAATCACGATCCGATTCCTTCAACCGAAATGCAGGTGACCCCAGTTCCACATCCGGCAACACCACCTTCAACATCACATCCTGCAAATCCCGAAGCGACGCCCGATTCTTCATCTCAAAATTCATCGGACCCTCCACCACTTCCCCACCCTGCATATACCGCCTGCCGATCTCAATCCCATCTAATCCTTGATTAGACAAAACAAGGCTGCTCTTCCGTACCGGCAACTCAATCACTTCTCCACCATCGACATGAAACCCGATCTGAGGCAACATCCGGTTTTCTTCCGCACTCCGAATTTCACTAAGCCGATGAATATATTTCGTTTCATCTAACCCCGCCTCCATCATCATCTCATTGATCTCTTGCTGCCCCACTATCTCAAACAAATGATTAAACGCGCTGTTCGACGACACTAATAGCGTTCGTCGAATCTCATGCCCCACCGTCATCACCCCCTGCTCAACATTGCTTGTATCCGTAAACTGATGTGACTCATCCTCAAACAACGGGTAGATTTCCATTGGTGTGTACGCATCCACTACCACACCCTCCGGTAAATCCAAATCTTGTAAATATTGTAAAGCCGCTACACTCGCCCCCAACTTAATCGTCGACGCAGGATAAAAATACTCCGCACCAAGCCGATACCCATAACGATCAATCTTAAATCCACCCGTATCATCTTTCTCAATCACTGATAACAATACCTGCGCCCGATATTGTTCTGGCACACGATAAATCTTCTTAAACTTCTCCGGCTCAGTCCGTAACAAGAACTCCACCAAATCATCATTAATCTCCGGACGCACTTTCGCAACTTGCTTCTTTTGCATTTGACAACCCGCTATCGAAAACAAAACCAAACCAGTCAAAAACACACTGGCAGGCAAACGGTAAAACTTCATATTATCCATGTCTCGCATTGTAACACTCCACTTAAAACCCGCACCCCTTTTTATCGCAACATCCAGCCCCTCCGCCCTACAGATGGGATTTCAATCCCCTATCCCGCGTGCCAACACCGCCCCACGCGTGTATCATGTGCCAAACCATGTACATCCTCAAAGTAAACAATCTCGTCAAAACCTTCACCGGCCGCACCGTCGTCAACAATGTCTCATTTGACGTCTCAGAGCGCGAAATCGTCGGCCTGCTCGGTCGCAACGGTGCCGGGAAAACCACCTCCTTCCGCATGACCATGGGTATGATCACTCCTGACGCAGGCCAGGTCATTTTCGACGGCCAGGATGTCACCCGACTTGCCATGTACCAGCGTGCCCAGCGCGGCATGGGGTACCTCTCTCAAGAACCGTCCGTCTTTCAACGACTCACCGTCGAACAAAACCTACACGCCATCCTCGAAACTCGCCCCCTCTCACGGTCCCAACGCAAACAAAAAGCAGAGCAGCTCATGGAGCAGTTCGACCTCACCAAAACCCGCAAGCAGCTTGCCCGCACACTCTCCGGCGGCGAACGACGCAAACTCGAAATCGCTCGCGCCCTTATCACTGAACCGCAACTCATCCTCCTCGACGAACCTTTCTCCGGCGTCGACCCCGTTGCCGTCGAAGACCTCCAACGTGAAATCCGCCGACTCCGCGAAGAACAAAACATCGCCATGCTCGTCACAGACCACAACGTCCAGCACATCCTCGCTGTCTGCGACCGCGTTTACGTTATCTTTGATGGCAACGTCTTCGCCGAAGGCACCCCCAAACAAATCATCAACAACGAGCAAGTCCGCAAGCTCTACCTCGGCTCCACGTTCAAAGGTGATGAGTTCGACTAAGCATCCCCCCACATCCATACACTCCCCCTCTACCCACCACCACAAACCCATAGATTCCATCCATGAGGTCGATTACGGAGAACCAACCCCGTCTAACTAACAATTAGACATATAACAACAGAACGAATTTTGATATTTAATCTATCAGCCGCGATGTGAATCGCCGCTGTCTCCAACCGCAAAGAATCAATCCTCCCTGATCTCTCTGCCGCCGGAGAAACCCAGTAACCGACATGCCACGCAAAAAAACAGCCAAGAAATCTTCTCCTAAAACCACCATTCGCCGCGCCGGTGCTAGCACCACCAAAAAAGCATCGAAGAAAACCACAACTTCTACGAAGGCTTCCAAAACCACTAAGAAGACTGCCGCGAAACGCACCAATACCACTACAAAATCAATCAAGCACACAAAAAAATCCTCACGTGCGCGCAAGCAATCAACCCCCGACAAGTACCTCGATAACAAACGTGGTATCCGTCTTCAAAAAGCTCTTGCTGACGCTGGCGTTGCCTCCCGCCGTGATTGCGAAACCCTCATCGAACAGGGCGACGTCACCGTCAACGGCACACACATCCTCTCTCTGCCCGCATGGGTCGATCCCGTCAAAGACTGTATCGAGGTCCGCGGCAAGTCCATCTACAAACCCGAGCTAACCACCAAAGTAGGCAAGACCACACGCAAATACTACGTCATGGTCAACAAACCTAAGCGTGTCATCTCCACCAACGAAGACCCTGAAGGCCGCCGCCGAGTCATTGATCTCGTCGATATCCCCGGCGATCCCCGACTCTTCCCCGTTGGCAGACTCGACGCCGACTCCCAAGGGCTCATCCTCCTTACTAACGACGGCGAACTCGCCAATCGCCTCACCCACCCTCGCTACGAAGTCGTCAAACACTATCAAGTGAAGATCAAAGGCCGCCTAAAAGAAGCCGATGTCACCGTGCTCAAGAAAGGCATCTATCTCGCGCATAGCCCGACCTCTTCAGCCAAACCTTCTGCGAAACCCAAACGTGCTTCCGCCCTCTCCGTCAAAATCCTCGGCACAGAAACCGATCGCATCCGCGGCGACAAAACCACCCTCGCCATCACCCTCGCCGAAGGTCAAAACCGTGAGATCCGTAGGCTCCTCGCATCTCTCGGATTCAAAGTCCGCAAACTCACCCGTGTCGGCATTGGCCCGCTCCGCCTCAAAGGCGTCCCCACCGGTTCGTGGCGTATGCTCACCACACAGGAAGTTGCCGCCCTTAAGAAAGCCACCAAACTCAAAAAATAGCTGTATATACAGCCTCATTCTCGACCATTACAATCACCATCATGTGCGGACGCTACACCCTCATCCACGAAGAGCTTCTCCTCGAACAAATGTTCGAAGCAGAAATGATGATCCATCTCATGGGCCGTTACAACATCGCACCGTCACAACCCATTCCCATCGTTCGCCACGATCTTGATATTCATCGTCGCCAAATCAACTTCGCGCAATGGGGATTAATCCCCTCATGGGCGAAAGATCCCGCCATTGGCAATCGTATGATTAATGCACGCAGTGAATCACTCCGTGAAAAGCCCTCTTTCCGCGGCATCTATAACCTCAAACGCTGCCTTATCCCTGCCTCAGGTTTTTATGAATGGGATGCATCCCAAAAGAAAAACCGTACCCCACACTACATCCATCTGCTTGATGAATCGCTCTTCGCCTTCGCCGGCTTGTGGGATACCTGGCACGATCCCGGCGGTGCGCAGATTGACACCTGTACGATCATCACCACCGCCGCAAATGCTATGCTCCAAGAACTTCATCACCGCATGCCCGTGATCATCCCGCGCGAATATTACAACCGTTGGCTCGATCCAACCAATCAAACCGCTAAAGGGCTTGATGAACTACTTACCCCCTACCCCGCTGATGAAATGCACCATTACTCTGTTAGCACCGCGGTCAATAAACCAGCCAACGATTCGCCCGACCTTATCAAGCCTGCCCCGCCAACAACTTTGTTCGGATAATCTTTGCGCGCTTCCCTCATATTCGGACTACAATAGCCGTCATAAATGGAGAACCCACCATGTCTATTGATGCCATGCGCCGAGATTTTGACCACGGAGCTTTCGACGAAAGCGACGCACATTCAAACCCGATCGATCAGTTCAAACGCTGGTTTGATGACGCCGTTGCTGCCAATAAAGGTGAATGGTTCGAACCTAATGCCATGACCCTTGCCACAGTTGATTCTGCCGGGTTTGCCGATGCGCGCATCGTCCTGCTCAAATCATTCGATCACAACGGCTTCGTCTTCTTCACGAACTATAGCTCCATCAAGGGCGATCAACTTATTGATCATCCACACGCAACCCTAGTTTTCTATTGGCCAATCCTAGAGCGCCAAGTCCGTGTGCGCGGCACGGTCGCCAAAACCTCTATCGAATTATCTGATGCTTACTTCGCTTCCAGGCCGCGCGGCTCACAACTCGGCGCACTAGCTTCTGATCAAAGCAGTGTTGTTTCTAACCGCAAAACACTCGAAGACAAACTCGCTGCACTTGATAAGCAATACACAGATAGTCCAATCCCACGACCTGAAAGCTGGGGAGGCTACCGCCTTGCTGCAAACTCGATCGAGTTCTGGCAAGGCCGCACCAATCGTCTTCATGACCGTCTGCGATACACACTTGAAACAGATTCATCTAACTGGTCTATTGAGCGCTTAGCTCCGTAATACGTAATATTATCTCGACTATCCTGATGATACGATATCGCTGTTTCCGGAAACAGCTCGTTTGGCAATAGCTCGAACCATATCCGTAAAGATGAATTTATGAATTGGGTAAAGCGAATACCAATAAAGTGTGCCCGGTAATCCGCGTGGCTCAAACATCGCAGTCTGCACCAATTCACAACCAAAGTCCTCTTGTTTGGCAGGCTTAATTTCCCATTGGAGCCACGCCTTCCCCGGCAACTTCATCTCCGCACGTAGCCGCAAGAGTTGTGACTCTTCAACCTTTTCCACCCGCCAGAAATCAATTGCTTCGCCGGGCAAAACATGTTTAGAATCTCGCCGCCCCCGTCTTAACCCCGGCCCGCCTACCACACGATCCATCACCCCACGCAACCACCACGCCCACTCCCATACCAGCCAGCCCGTATCGCCGCCTAACCCACTCACCACATCAAACACTTCCGTTGATGTTGCTTGTACGTGGATACTCCGCACCTCTTTGCTCATCCCTTCCCACTCCGACACATCGACCTTCTGCAATTCATCTTCATTCAAACCCAGCGCGCCGCTCCACCGTGTCTCAACATGATTTTCCTCGACGCGATCAATCGCACGTTTAACGGCTTCCTGATAATTCATCACTTTGATCTGCGGAAACTGTTCAGCGGCTCTGTTATTCTGCAACACCAGTGGCTCGATTACGCCTTCGATGAGCGGACGCGCCAGTTTGTTTGGGATCGGCGTCACCAATCCTACCCAGTGTGATGCAAGTCCCGGCGTCAATACCGGTATCGGCAAGATCAATCGCTTTAATCCTCTCACTTGTGCATAGCCGTGCATCATCTGCTTAAATGTCATACGCTCTACACCGATATCAATCACGCCGCACGACTGTCTATCCATCGCATAGACGAGATATTCCATCACATTCCGAATGCCGATTGGATGCACCGGATTCATAATCCATTTCGGTGCCACCATCACCGGTAGCCGTTCGGTCAAATAACGCACCATCTCAAACGATGCGCTTCCCGAGCCGATGATCGGCCCCGCACGAAACTCTGTCACGCAACCCGGTAAACCCTCTCGTAAGATCTCGCCCACCTCTGCGCGACTTCTTAAATGACGGCTCACTTTCAAAAGGTGATCGTGCTGAACGTTATTACTCGGCTGAAGCCCACCGAGATAAACCACATGCCGCAACTTCACACCGCTTTGTTTCCCGGCGGTATGAGCCGCACGGATAAAACCTTCCGCTCCAATCCGATCTTTATCCTCAAACCCCTTGCCTCCCCACATCGAATGCACCAAATAATAAGCCACCTCAGCACCTGCCAGCGCCCGGGTTAAACTCGCCTCGTCTAACATGTCTCCTACATGAACTGTGACTTGATCCGCCCACGCCCGCTCTTCAATCCGACTCGCATCTCGCACCAAAACCACCACTTGATGCCCTCGCTCAAGCAACCTTGGTACCAATCGCCCCCCAACATACCCCGTCGCACCTGTTACCAAAATTTTCATGCTATCTCTTTGAAATTTCAGTGTTTATGAACATCATCTCCTGCCCATTACAACCACCTTCCCCCTCAGTATCGCCATCTGATGCCACCCAGATTATTTTTATCACAAAAACATGAAATCTCCGCCTCAAGATTCCGTCTTAAAACTAGGGATCATGGTGTAAACTGGGGTAGCTGGAGCATCCCGCGCGAGCAAAAACGGACCCCTCACATGCAAACCGATAACGCAGCAGATCTAAATCTTTTGCAAGCATACGTCACCAAGGGCGATGCCGCAGCCTTTAACACGCTTATGCAGCGGTATACCGGACTGGTTTACAACACCTGTCTGCGCGTCTTGGGAGATCGTGCATTGGCGGAAGATGCCACGCAGGAAACGTTTTATCGTTTGATGCGCAAGCCCGAACAGGTGACCAAATGTGTACCTGCTTGGCTTCATCGTGCAGCAACGCACCTCTGCCTCGATATGCTCCGCTCGAATAATGCCCGTAAAACTCGTGAACAAAATTATCATGCTGAGTTGGAGCGCAAACGAGCGAGAACACCTGAACAATGGGATCAAGTTCTGCCATACCTTGATCAAGCACTATCCGATCTGCCGGATGAAACGCGCACAATTTTGGTAGACCATTTCCTCATGGGTAAATCGCAACGGGAACTGGCAGTTGAATACGGTTACTCGCCAGCAACGATGTCCCGTCGTATGAAACAGGCAATGGAAGTCTTACGTCAACAGTTGTCTAAGCGCGGATTAGTCCTTGCAGTGTCGCCATTGATGATGCTACTCACTGCTTATGAAGCGCACGCGGTCCCAATCGCACTAGCCACACAGCTCGGCAAACTCACCATTTTTACCTCAACAACCTCTGCGGCTGCTGCTGCCTCTACCACCGCTGCAACCACAGGCCTATGGCTTAAAACCGGTGGCATTATTGTCGGTGGACTCATCATCGGCCTTGCCACAATCAGCTTTACCGGTATCGGCAACATAGACCCCAACAGTGCGACCGACACCGTGCTTGATGATCACATTATCCAACCCACAAAAAGACAATCTCAACAGATCATAAGTGAAATAAACACATCTAAGCAGCCTACACGTTCCATAACATCGAACGAAACCATCCAAATCACCCCGATGCTCAGCCATCTGCAATCAGACATCATCTGCCTTATCTCAGCCCCAACCACAGATGCCACCCATCTCACCGTCACCTATGCCGATACACACACAGTCACACTCCCCATCGATCAAGTCCGCACAGCTATCGAAAAACAGACCGGAAAGCCATTCGATCAAGTCATCAAGTCATCGCCACGCGTTACATATCCTACCCAGTGATGAACTTCTGACTCGCATACACCACCTCTTCTTAGAATTAGATTGTCTCTCCGCAAACTTATCGCACCATGCCACGGCTTGGTTTACGCCATGAGGCATGCCCGCCAGGCTTACGCTGATAGTACCACCATTCCACTAACAGAAATATCATCGCGATCCCTGCCATCCACCGCCATATTGGCCGGTCAATCTCGACCGCACTTGCTGCTACCGCGGTTTGATCCTCATTGAACGCTATCGTCTGTGCCGCCGCCAACATTGTTTCCTTCTTACTTAATAAACTCGCCCCCATCACTCGCGCAGGCCCATCCAATACATACTTGCCTACCTTCCGCGCCTTCACGCCACGCAACTCACCATCCAAATTTGTCTTCCCACCAATCCGCACCCCACCCGGTCCCTTCATCGTATACATCTTCTCCATCCCCAAACCACTAACAGATGCAAGCACACCCGTTTGATCACCTGTCTGCTCAAGCAAGCCACATTCATGCATCGCAATCTGCTTCAAGTTGTACATCATCATCGGCAGCGCCGGACCGAAACTTAGCGACGAACGATCCACATGATAAAGCATCTCGTACCGTAACCGCCCCTCTGCCCGCTTCCTTAGCATCAACGGCCCATGCCATCCGTCCATTAACACTTCATAATCAAGTGCAGCTAAATCTTTCTCGTTCTGTCCCTCACTGTACGTCACATGATCTGTCAACATCAACACAGACAATTCCAGATGTCGCAACAACTCCGATTGCCCCATCCAATCCACCACGCCATCACCTGTTTGATCAACCGAAAGCACCTCTTCCAATTCCTTCGGCACACCGCCAACATTCATCCGAACACGCGCACTGATTCCACCATCAGCCTCCTCGCCTCGGCTCATATCCACCACTGCAAGATCATATTCCCCGCCCTCTCCAGCATGGCTCCCACCAATCACATCCAATTCAACATCCTTCATAACACCCAATGCCCGCTCAAAATCCACTAAGCTCTCCGACACAAAAACTCTTAATTTCCGTGGTTTTTCTAGACGAATCGCCGCCCAGTTGTCGCTCACCATGGCATCATAACCATCCATTGCCAGCTTTACTTCAAGCAACCCCGCCTCATCCGTCGCTACCGTAAACGATGTACGTGCTTCCTCATCATGCTTTACCGCAATGTACTGCTTCTCATCAAACAATCGTTTACCATCCAACATCGCCACCAACTCACCGGTCATCTTCTTGCCATCATTTCCAGAGATCCCCACGAAAACTTCCCACTCACCTTCCTCTTCACTCCGCCTAGCGCGCAGCGCCGTGATCCCCGCGTTTCGTCCCGTATGCTCGAGCTGTTGATAATTCAATTCGTATGCCAACGAAATCTCTGACTTCTCAGCAAAGTTACCGTCGGAATATAAAATCGCACGGTTAAATCCCGTTCCTTGCCGTAATGCAGAAGTCAGCCGAAGCGCGTCCTCGATGTCACTTTCAACTTCCCATACGTCAAGATCATCCAACACATCCTGAAGCACACGCGCGTTATTCGTAAAATCCGTCAACTTCCGTGCTGAATCCGCCACCGCAATTAAACATACGCGCTGATGTGATTGCAATTGGTTTGCTAGATCACTAACCCGGCCTTTTGCTTCATCTAGACGCGACTTACCACCCAGCTCATCTCTCGCACCCATACTGGCAGAATGATCAATGATGATCGGAATATATTCAAAATCGTCGCCACCCCCCTTCACATAAGGCTGCATCGCTGCCAAGATTAGTAACATTAGAAGTAACAACTGCAACAACAACAGCAAATGCTTCTTAAACTTCTGAAACGGGCTGTTCACTCGCCGATCTTCTAACACCTGTTTCCATAGTACCAGTGACGGTACTTCAAGCCGCTCACGGCGCAGCTTCAAAAAATACAGCACCACCAATGGCGGAATCAATAAAAACAAATAGGCACTACCTAATGCTGTAAAACCCGGTATCATCGCGCCCACCCCTTCCTTACCAGTAGATCAAACAGCACGTACTGTAAATGGTCGGCTGCGCTAATAGATAAGAACCGTCCGCCACGCTTACGACAATGATCTTCCAACTGCCGCTCATATCGCAATCGATATTCTTGGTAGATTCCTACCACGTCACCCGCCGCCGATACATCAAGCGTTCCCGCACCTTCACTGTCTACAAATTTCAGATCGCCATCCAAATCTGGATTCACTTCGACTTCACTTAAAATTTGCATCGCAAAAATTTCAAGCTCACGCCCGCGCAATCTGGTTAACCCTGCGCCAACATCGCCATAGGTTAAAAAGTCGCTTAGCAAAACCGCCACGCCCTTCCCGCGATGTGTCCGTAGCACACGTTCAATGCCATTCTCAATCAGCTCATTCCCGCCGCCTTCAATTCCTTCAAGATACTTAAACAGCTTATGCATACTTCCGCGCCCACTGCATGGACGCAGACACTGCTGTGTATCTTCATCTACACCTACCACATACGCGCTCACCTTTTCATTGCCAAACAATCCCATCACACCCATTGCCGCTGCAATAGCTTTTGCCCGTTGCAGTTTACCTCCGAATAACATTGAGTTCGATCTATCAATGATCAGCACCAGTTGCTGTTCCTCTTCATGATGAAACTGCTTCAGGTATGGCCGGCCAAGCCGCGAAAAAATATTCCAGTCCACATAACGAATATCATCACCCGCTACATAATCTCGATAATCCGAAAACTCAGTACTCTGTCCACCTTTGCCAGACAAATGTTCTCCACGCATACGGTTCGTGAATTTTCGATTTGATTGAATCCGCATCCGTTCCACTCGCCCCAGCATCTGATTCGATAGCAATTCCGTCACACCACCCTTAAAAACATCACCCTTCCCTTCAATGCTGTCGCCTATTATGGAAGGTGCGCCCACCGCGTTGCTAACTTTTGCCGCCCCTGCCTTTAGTGTAGATATCGCGCCAATGCCACTGGTATCCTTTTGCTCAACTTTCGAAGCTTTAGGCTGCTGTGGCGCAGAAACATCGCCAGCTATTGGTGAAACCTTCACTTTCCGCTTGAGCGACGACAGATAACTCGCCCCTGAAGTATCGCCAGTCGCACCCGATTGATTCACTTGTTCATCGCGCTCAGCCAAACTGCGCTCCTTCTAATCATTGATTAGATTGACACTGAACCTGATCACATCTTTGCAACCTGCTCCACCAGGTGTGTTACCAAGTCCGGCACGCTCACGTTCTCAGCTTGCCCGTCATAATTCAAAAGTACACGATGTTGAAGCACCTCTACCGCCCATGCTTTGATATCCTCATGTGCCACATGCACACGCCCATCCGCCAGCGCACGCACGCGTGCTGCCTTGATCAAACTCTGCGCTGCACGCGGACTCGCGCCCCACTTCACAAAATTCCGCACCTCATCGGTCGCATACTCAGTATCAGGATGCGTTGCCAGCACCAATCGGCACGCAAAATCTCGTACCGCTTCCGCCACGACCACTTTTTCCAACACCGTCCCAAGCGCCATGATTCGCTTACCATCGACAATCTTGTTGATCGCGGCGGGCTTCTTCAAAATGGTGCGACTCACCACTTCATTCAACTCGCCACGATCCAAGAACGGCACACAAACCTTGAACATAAAACGGTCCAACTGCGCCTCTGGTAGCGGGTATGTCCCCTCCTGCTCAAGCGGGTTCTGCGTCGCCAGCACGAAGAACGGTAACTCCATCCGATATGTTTGCCCGCCAACGGTCGCCGTTTTTTCCTGCATTGTTTCTAATAACGCTGACTGTGTCTTTGGTGTCGCACGGTTAATCTCATCTGCTAAAAGCAGCTGTGTAAACAGCGGCCCCTTACGGAACTCAACCCGATACCCGCTGCCACTTTCATCACTACTCATCACATTCGTACCAATTATGTCTGCTGGCATCAGGTCTGGCGTGAACTGTACCCGACGGAAATCCAGTTCCAACACTCGGCTCAACGCCTTTACCAACTCTGTCTTGCCAAGCCCCGGCACACCTTCGAGCAACACATTCCCGCCGCAAAACATCGCGGTCAACACCGCTTCAACGACACGCTGTTGACCGATGATGACTTTTTCAACTTCATTGCGGATCGCCATGAGTTCCTGACGAAAGATCGCTGCCTGCTGTTCAAGCTCCGCATGGCTTCCGATGCTACCGACTGTTTGCTCGTTCATGTCCGTTACCCTTCATTATCTTGCTGCTCGCGCAGCGCTTGTCTTCTGGCTTTAAGTTTCGACATTGTTTCCCCACCCGCAGGGCCATCCACTTCATCTTGCTTTTCCGTACCAACGCCAACCGATTCTAATACGCGCTTAGCCCCTTGCTCATCCACCTCACGAAGATCTTTTTGTGCAGCTCGCGCTTTGAGCATTTCATCATCACCCGAGAGCAACGCTCCAACATCTTTCTTTCGGCTCAGCAGCGTACTGAATGTCTCTCGTGAAACTTCCCGCTCTCTGCCCAAACCAATCCAACCCCGCACTACTGTCCAATCCAATTGCACCCTACGGAATGCTACGTCCAACGGAACCAAACACGCCAAAACAATCAAGAACCAGTCAAAGACTGGACGTGATCGACGCTTGGCTTCTCGTTCAGTATCAAAAATAGCGCTCGCTTTTTCATCACCCTTCAGTTCACGACCACCTGTATTTGCCGCAATTTCTTTCATCGCAATCGGATTCGCGCGCAACCGTTTGTACTCCTGCGAATACGCTACCATCAATCCACCAAAAGATTTTTCGATTTCACCGCCACGATCACCTGCCACCGTCACGCGGTATCGTCCTTCTCCGCGCAAATCAAAAGACGCTTCATAACGTCGCGGGCCAACCTGTGTCAGCTCAATCCGTTCATTTTCCCCCGGCCCATCAATGTCCGCCTCAAGCTCCATGAACCCGCCGTCAGTCGAGTAATCTTCAACTAGGATCAATCCCCGCCCGCCGTTCGACATCACTTGCATTCGAAGTTGACTCTGCGACTTCACACGTGCCACATCTGTTACTAATTGATGTACAAACGCCTTGTACTGCGCCCATTCCATCCAGTCGTTCGCCCACCGTGGTGACAAGTCACTAGTAAACGCACTGGTCTTACCCAAACCATATCGCCATGTACTCAAAAGCGGCTCGCGATCCTCTTTCGCCGGCACATCCAAAATCACCGTCGATGTCGGCTTCGGCGTCACAATCGTATAACCGTGCAACGGCGGCATCGTATCAATGCCATCAAGAATCGGTGAAGGAAAACTTACTTCCGGCACAAACGTCTTCTCTTGAATCATACTCCGCCGAAGTGTTTTCGCTTCCTTCACAAAAATTGATGGCAATGTATTCGGATCACTCGGTTCATAAAAGCGGCCACCGGTTACACGCGCAATGCGTTTCATCTCTTGCGTCGTCGTGCCATGTGGAAACACAGCCACCGTCGAGACGCTGATCTTGTTTGCCACAAACTGGCCGAGCAGCGCCTTGGGCGCTGGCGACGGATCGCCATCCGAAATAATGATCATGTGCTTCATCGAAGCATCACTTTTCTTTAGCCCCTGTAACGCCATCCGCATCGTCGGCGCAAACGATGGCATGTCCCCAATCTGTGCGCCATTCAATTGCTTGGCGAGCATTGGATAGTTTCGTGCTGGCGTCAAGTGAAACAGCCACCGCTCACCACCCTCCCAATCAAACACCAACACACCAACTTCATCCTGCCCGCCCAACACCTTGATTGCCTGCTTGGTAATCCGCACACCCCATGTATTGCCATCTGCAAATTCACATGTGTGTAGGATGATCGCCAGCGCCGCCTTTGGTAAAACCTTCCGCTGCGTCACATCCATGCTCACCGGCAAGATCTCTTCGATCGTCGTCCGATGATATCCACCAGGACCATAACTGTTCTGTCCCCCCACCATCACAAACCCAACCCCATATTCATTCACCGCTTGCTTGAGCGCGCTCATCCGCATCTCACCAAAATGCTCCGCGCCAACATTCACAAACATCACACAATCATACGGCATCAGCGCCAACGGATCGTCCGGAAACGCAAACGCATTCATAACATCAACATCACGTTCGCTTTCTTCAAGTGCACGTTTGATATGCACCCAATCATCCTGCGTTCCGCCCGGCTCGACCACCAAAAGCGTTCGTCCCTCACCCTGCAGATATAGATAACTCACTGCCTTGTTGTTCTGCAGAATGCTATCCTCACTTGCTGCGGTCTGAATCGAAAGCGAGTATTCATAATACCCCGCTTGCCGCATATAGATCGGCATCTCAAAACGATTCTTACCCTTCTGATACTGCACCTTCTCTTGTGCAATCACTGAGCCATTTTCTAAAAGCGTCAGCTCACCCTCACCATCATTCGCCGCCCAAACAATCCCAACCGCCTTATAAGTATCACCGACCTTAACCATCTCAGCTCGCGGCAATTCCAACCGTTCGATCAGTACTTCCTTCTCGTAATCATAATCAACCGTCAGCACATCTACTGGAATTTTCTTGCCCGCAAGTTCTTCAAGTTGATCGCCATACGCACCCTGCGTCGACACACCATCACTGATGAGCACAATCCGCCCCGGCTTATCGCCTGGCAACATCGCGCCGGCAAGTGACAACGCTTTTTCAAGATCAGTCCCGTCCCGCCGTACCTGCAATGCGTATTCAACCGATCCTTCTTCATAAGGGAAAATTTTGCTCGGCGCCAATTCCACCACCGCTTCACCACCAAACGTCACCACTCCCACATCGTCGCGAGACGGCTTACCAGCAGCAACCTTAGCCATGAACTGCCGCGCGTTGTCTTGTGCTTCGGAGCCAATCGACTGGGATTGATCCATCACAAACACTACTGCTAACGAATCATCCTTCCGCACCATACGTGGCTCGGCCAACACGATCACAAACATTCCCAGCAAACATAGCCGCACCCAAAGCGCCGCTGTCCGCCGCCAACCTCGTAATCCACTGTAACCGCACACATCCATCCACCACACCCACACACCGATCGCTAAAAATCCAAACGCACCCAGCCACGTAAACATGACCCAATCACCTAAAACGGCAACACCACATCCACCTATGAACAAAACATAAAATACAATTAGCGGCAAAAGCATAGATGGCCGTACAACATCACGCGGAGGCGGAAAAACCGATCTCACCGCGTTCATCACCCATCCCATCGTACTGTCCCAGAAATTCTGCTTCATCCGATCATGCTTCTCTCATCTATACTTACGAATAGACACAACACTGCTTATTCTTCCACAACCTCCACCACACGGCGATTCTCCGTGTCTGCGACAATCACATCACCATCAACATCTACAGCAATCCCCCATGGTGTGCGGAACTCTCCCTCCCCGCTACCTGGCTTACCATAAACACCTTCCACCTCCTCCGTTTCTAAATCTACCCGAACATATCGCCCGCCACCCCATTCAATAACATACAACTTTCTCGCCTCGCCCGGCTTACCCCCAATTGCAATCCCATATGGATAATCAAAAAGCAACTCTCCCCACGTCCCTCGCAGCACATCACGTCCTGCACCTGCTTTCTCATCATACGTCTTTTCTTCAGCCACTCCCTTGCGTATCTGCTTCACCTTTCCATCTTCTTGTTGCTTCTGCCCAACCATCCTCAAGAACGTACCGTCCTTCTTGAACACATGTACACGCCCATTGATCGCATCGGCCACATAAACAAGATCACCATGCAATACTAAATCAGCCGCCCGCTGAAATTCGCCCGGCCCAACACCCGGCTTCCCGATCACTCGTAAATACTCACCCGCTTCACTAAACACCTGTATACGATCGTTCCCACCATACTCCGCAACATAAAGCTCACCCGTCTGCTCATCCTGTCGTACACACACTGGAAACTCAAACTGCCCTGGCCCCTTACCACGTTCACCACGCACTTCATCAATCTCGCCTGCAGCATTGAAAAATACCAAACGAAAATAATGCGTATCCGCTACCACCACACGACCATCACGTAACCAGGTTCCACCCTCAGGGTTGCCATCCTTATTCGTCGGCATCCACCATGTTCTAATCACCTCGCCACCGCCTGAAATTGAATCACCTTTAATGGGATTATTAAAAAACAACACACGCCCACCATTATCCAATACCAACACCTCACCGTTCTCATTCGCCGTTGCGCTTCGTGGCCCGGGAATACGCCCACTATCAGCAGGCATATTCCATACACGATTAGCTTTCACTTCCACCGGCTGCGCCCCATGCCCATCGCATCCCACCAAACCCATCACCACGCAAAACATTACCGCTAATCCCTGATGTCCAACCAGCGCATAGACACTTCTCTCTTTCTTTTCTTCTCGTTGTCTAGCTAGCTTAATCACCTTGCCTCATGACTCCCTTGTGCATCTTTCTTCACGTCAATCCCCACATCATTATCTATCACACCTTTTATCTTCAATCTCACACGCGCTCCCGGCTCAACCAAATCTCCTGTATGTATAATCCGTTTTTCTAACCCGCTAGCAATATCTCGAATCACCGTCTCCACCATCACACCCATGCGTACACTGCCTCGACTCACCAATCCGCTTGTATCCTCCCGTTTTACCGTTATACGCTCCGGCCGCACGCCCATCCCTGTCTCCATAAGCTTTCTTCCTGCTTCCGCGCCTAACCATTGCATACCCTCATCCTGCGAAAACCAATTCAACTCACCCACAAA
Organism: Poriferisphaera sp. WC338; assembly: GCF_050931845.1. Lineage (GTDB taxonomy): Bacteria > Planctomycetota > Phycisphaerae > Phycisphaerales > Phycisphaeraceae > Poriferisphaera. The sequence continues at coordinate 160,095 of NZ_CP194516.1, read as the reverse complement.
CCGCCCGACCTGCTCACTCACCGGATCATCATACGCATCTCGCGCCGCCCCACTCCATAAAACTTCTCCCTCATCCATACAGACGATCTCGTCCGCCTCGCGCATCACTACTTCCGGAAAATGTGTTGAAAAAACCACACTACTCCCAGTCTCTTTTCGCCACCGATGAATCTCTTCCCAATATCGCTGCGCATCAGCATGATTCACTGAAACCAACGGCTCATCCAACACCAACACCCCACACCCGCTAGCCAGCCCCCGTGCCAAACTCAATCTCGCCCGCTCTCCTCCCGACATCTGCCCCACATGCACATCTTCCTTCCCCTCAAGATCAAACCGCCCAAGCCAATCGCGCACCACATCCTTTACCCGAACATCTTTTTTCTTAATCCCGCTTACCATCCGTACATGCTCACCCGCTGTCACACCCGCCCACAAACCGCCGCTCTGCGGACACCAATAAACCAAATGTCGATACCCCTTCAATAGATCATGATGCAACACCACCTCACCTGCATCTGGCTGTTCAAAACCAACCAGCACGTTTAACAACGTACTCTTCCCCGCACCCGAACAACCCACCATCACCGTCACCCCGGATCGAATCTCAATATTCACTTCGCGCAGGCGATCACAACCACCTCGCCCCTTCATACGCACATCTTTCAGTGTCCAAATATGGTTCTGCTCACACATTAACCACCACCTTTCATCGCCCACCAACCCATCACGCGCATCACAACCGCATAACCACCACTCGTGATGTATCTCCCAACAATCACACATACTAAACACACAAACAAGCTACCCACCACCATAGCACTCAATAAATCACTTTCACCGTAATGCATCAGGTTATACAACCGCACACTTGCTGGCATGCCGCCCGCAGGATACAACACCGCACTTGCACTTAACTCAAAAAAGCCAAGCACAAACACATAACCGATCGCCCAATACATCGCCCGTCCCCGCATCTGCCACCAAAGCCCCCGTCCAGCCTGTTGTGACGCCGCATCCCTCGCCCCCATCATCAGCTTCGCAAGATGCGCTCCTTGTTTTTCACCTTGCCGCTGTTTAAGCAGCAACAACAACCAGCCCATCGGCAAGAGCACCATCACCTGTCCCACAACAATCGGAGCCGCACTGTCGTACAATCCGCGCATTACACCTGTCTGAAAAATTCTGACTACCACCAATCCCACACCCAATCCACCGAACAAACCCACGCCACCTAATAGCCCCATCAATCCGAACATTCCCCATCGCAATCCACGCAGTCCTCCCCTTCGCTGAATCAAGAGCAACAAACCGATCACAATAATCGTACTTAATCCTGCATATAATCCGCTTCTGCCGATCTCACCCCAAAACCGCCCGTCCACCACAAACCGTTTCATCCCACCTACGGCACTACGGATAACAAACCATCCCGTCCAACCCACCAATCCCGCCGAAAACATCACGCCTAACAACCCTACCCCTGCAATCAGCTTACCCAACCAAGATCGATCCTGTCTAATTGCTGAATAGATTTCACCAGACTCCGCTTCCAGCCCCACATCACCGCGTTGTTTATTTCGATGTACAAACCACGCACCAGCAGTCGCAAGCAGCGCAATTTCGCCTAACACCACCCACATCATCTGTTTACCAACTGAACCCGCACTCGCCCCACCGACCTGCGCATCAAACAACCACACCGTCCATGCCGGCCGGCCCATCAGTGAAGCGATCTCAAACTCGCCAAATACCAGTACGAATACCAAAAGCCACCCCACCACCGCACGATCAATCCATCCACTACACCACCACTTCAGCCTGCTCCACCATCCCACATCAAGCCCTGCAAGCGTTGCACCGTACCGCCCAGCTGAAACTGATCCAAACCCACGGCCCTTACCACCAATCATCATCACACCCATACATATCACCGCATACCGCCCGAGCAAAACACCCCCATAAACCATCTCATTCAGCCACGGAAACCGCACCAACCTGATTGACACCGCGCTAAATCCGTACCCCACCACCACACTCGGTAAAAGCAGCGCGGTCAACATCAAACCGCCGCCGCACCATATCCACCATCTATCTAACCACCCATTAGACTGTATCATTACGCGGTGAAAAACCGCCGCTGCACATCCACCTAAGATCATCACCGCGCACGCTACACCCACGCCCCGCCCCAAACTCCATAAACATGCTTCAAGAAAACTCAATCCGCCGCGTACTCCAATCAGTCTCCAGTGTAGTTGTTCTTTAGCCACGCCAGCGCCGCCGCACGCTTCTCACGCAACCCCGCAAGCGGATACGCATCCACCGCCCACGCGCGCAGTTCCTTCACTTCTTCGCTAAGCTTAGTTTCATCCACCGCTCCAAGTGGAATCTGTCGCGACTTGGAAGCCGCAAGCATCAACTCCACCTTTTCACTGAGCAAAAAATCGATCAACTGTTTGCCTGCCTCCGCATGCTCCGCACCCTTAATCAGCGCAACCGTATTCGGAATACAAATCGTTTGCTGCTTCTCCCCCACACGCACCGGCAGCATCGCCACCGGCTTGCCCGCATCCTTCGCCACATAAAAATCATCCGTGTCCGTAAAACCCAAATCACACATCCCCGTCGCCACCAGATTCTTCACCACACCGTTCCCCCCCACCTCGACCAATCCCCGTCCGCGCCAATCTCTATGCCAACCCGCAGAACTAAATTCATCCAGCAAATCCCACATTACCGCGTAATGACTCAGCGTCGTACCGTACATCGGCTTCGCCATCGCAACTCGACTCATATCATCTTGCCATCCCGCCGTATCGTTTAACGCATGAGACCAACCCATCAACGAGCTATACTTCAACCCAAGCCGCCCGCGCACCGCTTCTTCTTCCGCCTTCATTTTCTCCGTGTTCACAATCAACACACGCAATCGCGCGCCAAACCCCGCATACAAACCATTCGCATCCTTCAAACCCACCGGCATTCGCTGCCAACCCTCGCCCTGATATGGCTCAAGTACCCCCTGCTCGGCTAACTCAGCTGTCCCTAAAAGCTGATTGTTCCAGAACACGTCGCACACTGGCTCCTCCCGCTCAAACAAAATCAATTCCGTCAACCCCAACGACTTCGTCGATTCTGTATCGTATTTCACCCGTACCCGAATCCCGGTTTCTTTTTCAAACGCGGTCAACACATCTTGGGCAAAAACCGAATCATGCGCACAATAAACCACCACTTCCTCACGTGCATCACCACAGCCCACCACGCCCCAACACAACAACATCAGCCCACACCACACCGCCATCAAACGCATCAACCTCATCAATACATCCCGCTTTCTATCTCATGATTAGATATCAATCTACCCAACCTGCACGACCTAACCTCAAAAACGCTAAACCCGTCATTCTTTCTTTTCTGATGACTGCACCTCATTGACCATCTCGTTGAAATATTCCTTCACCGACTCAGCATAACCCGGCGGGATCTCCTGCCGATCTATCGCTTCACTCGTTTTCTGACTTACTTCCATAAGTGACTGCTCATACGTCCGTTTCGCTTCACCCTTCGGCGCTTTTTCCTTGGTCTTAATCTTCATCAAGATCCGGCCCTGCTGCATCTGACTTTTACTGAACTCCGTCTGGTAAGCTGTCTTCAACGAATCATTCGTCGGCGCTACACCCCCGCGTCCACGCCCCGGCCCTCCCATACCACCGCCTTGCCCCTGAGCCGCCGTATTCGCAAACGCAGACTGACACTGCCCACCGCCACTGCACTGACCACTTTCACACTTGGATAGCTGAGACATGTACCACTTCTTAAAATCACCCATACTTCCACCTTCGCCCGGCTGCCCCTGCTGTCCACTCTCGCTCGGATGATTCGCATTCATCTGCTGCGCCATCTGCGCTGCCTGCATCGCCTCTTCTAACGCCTGCATATCACGCATATTCTGCGCCATCTGCTGCATCTCTTGCTCCGCTAGCCCCAACGACTTCGCCATTGCCTTCATCGCATCCTCGTTCATCCCTTGCATCTGCGACATCTGCATCTGCTCTGCCGCCTGCTTTAACGCCTGCTGCATCCCCGGCGACTGAGCCTGCGTATTTTTCATCATCTCACTCAATCCCGCCAACCGCTCCTTCATCTCCTGCTTCATCGCCTCGCGCTTGGTCGCATCCTTCTCCTGCGCAATCTGCTTCGCCAACTCCTTCATGCTCTTCAGTTCTTTACTCAATCCCTTAGGCTGCCCTTCCTTCATCTCTTTCGCCCATTCATTCATCCGCGGATCAAGCTTCCCACCGAACTGCTGACTTCCACCCATCTGCTTGCGGCTACGCTTCGACTGCGCCGCCTGCATCTTCTGCCATTGCTTACCAAGCTCCATCTGCATCGCCGCCAATTGCTTCTGGTTCCCCTTCTGATCGTGCTGTTTCAACTTCCGGAATGTCCGCTTCAGCTCATCAAGCTGCCGTGTTACCGCGCCACTGTTCTTCTTTTTCAGCCCCGCCTTAGCCAGTGCTACCTTCCGCCTCTCCATCTGCTCAACCTGCTTCTTCAAGTGCTCCTTCCGCTCCGTCAGCTTCTTGCCTTCCTCCTGATTACCAAACACATCCATCTTAGGAAAAAACAACATCAAACCCAATACGAACACAATCATCGCACCAGCTTTAACACCACGCCCCCCAGCATCCAACGGCACGACCTCTTTCGCCCGCACTTCCCCCGCCTGCAACTCCGCATCGCGTATAACAAGCGGCGCAAACGCACCTTCTTCCGGCGTCATCGTGCTCGCGGTCAAAAACAAATCCTTTGTCCCGAGATGCCCATCTAATCGCTTCGCACCTTCTGCATCACTGACACGACGGCTAAACACCATCCCTCCCAACACCGCACCCATAATCCCCACACCAAACACCCACCAATCCATTCCAATAACAATCTCTCCCGCCCAACCCATCAGCCGGCTCACAACCACCCACGCGCAAACCATCATCCCCATCACCATCCACCACCGATATACACCACGCCCCATCACCTCCAAATGCAGCCGTCGCCGCACCGATGCAATCGCCTGCCTACTTCGTGACCCCGTTCTATGTTCATCATTCATTTCAGCCCCGCTCTCTCGCAGTTCTGTTTGCCCATATATGATCCGACAAGCGCACAAATAACCCTCGCCACATACCTCACCCTCCCCATCATCTATATAGACGGATTATCCCAAGAATTGTTTCACATCGCCATCATTCAACCCATAAATCCCTCGTCCCACATCTCAAACCGCCTCACCGCTCTCAACACGACATTCATGCCAACCCTACAATCGCTCCGCAGTACCAACCCCCAAATCCCTGCCTATGATTAAAACGTTGTTTATTAAACAGTACCTTGCCGTTCGCCTGTCGCCTTGGTCACACAATCAAATCGCCATTTTTAATGGATACCATCACCATGCTGCTTACAAAAGAGTATGTCCATGATATTTTTCATCGCCTTGAACACAGCGACACCGATGCGTTCTTTCAACATATCCACGAGAATGTGGAATGGACCGTCATGGGTGCTCATACTTTCGCCGGCACTTACCAAGGGCGAGATTCCTTCCGCAATGGCAACTACGTCCCACTTAACAAAGATCTCCGTGATGGCGCCATCATCCATGTCAATCACATATTTATTGATGACGACACCGCCATCGTCGAATTCCGCAGCCTCCCCACCGACTACAAAAACAAAACCGTCGCCAACACCTATTGCTGGGTCCTCACCTTTGACCAAGATCACCTGATCACCAAAGTTCGTGCCTACGTTGACCCCGCCCTCATGCACAAGATGCTTGTGGATTCATGCAACTAACCGCACTTAGCTTACAAGCCATTCCCCTATTAAACTATCCTCCATGGCCACCCCGCACTATCGTTATAAAAACCTCACCTCAGATGCCAATCCGCGCATCAAAACTCTGCTCAAATACCGCGATAAACCCCGCGCCCGACGCAAAGACAACCTCATCATCGCCGAAGGATCACGTGAAGTCACCCGCGCTCTCGCAGCAAACCTTATCCCATATGAACTCTACCTATCCCCAGATCTACTTATAAAAAACTCCGCAGCTCAAGATGCAGCCAACCGCTTCATTGAACATCTCAATCAATACAACCTTGCCACACCCACTTATCACCTGCCCGCCAATCTCTTCAACAAAATCGCCCTTGTTAACAATCCCCAAGGCATCCTCGCTCTCTTCCATACACCTAATTACCAGTTAGACAACCTTCGTCCCCTTATCCAAAATAACCCACAGCAAATCCGAATCCTCATCGCCTCGCAAATCGAAAAACCCGGCAACCTTGGCGCACTCATCCGCACCGCCGCATCTGCTGGCTACACCGCCGTCCTTGCATCAACAACCCCTGACTACCCCGTCGACATTTACCATCCCAACTGCATCCGCAATTCAACCGCAGCTGTTTTCAGCCTCCCCACCATTGCAGCTCCCGAACAAGATATCCAATCCTTCCTCACCGAAAACAACATCCGCATCCTCGCCGCAGCCCCCCCCTGTTCGTCAAGTGTACCTTCCACTTTCATTCCTGAACCAATGCACAACGATGAACCAACAGCCATACCTACAACACAACCTTCCGAGAGCAACCCCACAGATTCCACCCGTGGGGTTTCTTCACCGCATACACACGCCAGCTATCCATCCCCCTTCGCCCTCGTCATCGGCTCTGAAGACCGCGGCCTGCCTAACTCATGGTTAGACCTTGCCGACACCCCACCCAACACTCGCATCCACATCCCCAATCACTCCACCATCGTCGATTCCCTCAATGCCTCCGCTGCTGCCGCAGTCCTTATCTATGAATCCATCCGCACTTCTCCTCCCTGTCCGTAACATCCCACTTCCAATCCCGCCGTTGGCACGACACCTAACGAACAATCAATCTCATCCTCCACTAAGCCCGCAGGTTCTACCCGTGGAGTTTTTCTCTTCACAAACACTCACCTTCCCCGCCCTCATGCCTTCCTCCCCAAAACACGCTAAAATCTCCATTTCAGAACAATATCCAAAGCTTGGTAACATTAACACCAAACGCTTTAAGTCGTTTCACAGGACCTAGATAGATATGACTACCAACACCGCCGCCAACATCAAAGCCCGCCTCATGGTCGGCATGGAAATCCACGTCGAGCTCGCAACACGCTCCAAAATGTGGACCAGTGCCCCCAATGTCGCGCACCCCGATTACTTTGACGCCGAGCCCAACACCCTCCTCGACCCCGTCGTCATCGGCATGCCCGGCACCCTCCCCGTCATGAACAAAGAAGCCGTCGAAATGTCCATGCGTGTCGGCCTAGCACTCGGCTGCGAAATCGCCCGCAAATGTAAATGGGACCGCAAATCATACTACTACCCCGACCTCCCAAAGAACTACCAGATCTCCCAGTACGACCAACCCCTCGTCGGCGAAGGCACCATCGAACTCCCGCTCACCGATGATCCCAACGGCCCAACCAAAACCATCCGCATCCTCCGTGCTCACCTCGAAGAAGACGCCGGCAAACTTGCACACGAGGCCCCCGGCGGCCGCGCCATCGACCACTCCATCGTTGACCTCAACCGTGCTGGCACCCCTCTTCTCGAAATTGTCACCGAACCCGACTTCGCCTCCGCCGATGAAGCCGTCCGCTTCGGCCAAGTCCTCCGAGACATCTGCCGTCACCTCGGCGTCTCCGAAGGCATCATGCAAAAAGGCCACATGCGCTTCGAACCAAACATCAACGTCATCATCGAAAAAGACGGCCAAACATACAAAACGCCCATCGTTGAAATCAAAAATCTCAACTCCTTCCGTGCCGTCCATGGCGCCATCACGCACGAATACGATCGCCAAATTGAAGAATGGCTAAGCACCGGCGTCGTCATGGGCAAGCGCGCCAAATCAACACGCGGCTGGGACGACGTCAACATGGTCACTGTCATGCAACGTCAAAAAGAAGACGCAGACGAGTACCGATACTTCCCAGACCCCGACCTTGTCGACCTCATCGTCGATCAAGATTGGCATGACCGCGTCGCAAAATCCATCCCCGAACTCCCACTCGTAAAACTCCGACGCTACCGCGGTGAATTCGGCCTTTCCGAAAAAGACGCCAACGCTCTCGTCGATGAACCCGCAACAACTTCCTTCTACGAAGCAGCACTCGCACTTGGCATGGACCCCAAACGCGCCGCAACCATGCTCCTCAACTACGGCCTCAAACGCGCCAACGAATCATCTTGCCGCATCGACCAACTCGGCATCACACCCGAACAACTCAAAGACATTGATGCCCTGCAAGCTGGTGACAAAATAGGCTCATCCGCCGCCGACACACTCTTTGGCCTCTGCTGCGACTCCGATGAAGCCGCAGAAAAACTCGCCAACGACAACGGCCTCGTCCAAGTCTCCGACACCGGCGCACTTGAAGGTTTCGTCGACGAAGTCCTCGCCAACGAACGCAACGCAAAAATCGTCGCCGACATCGAAGGCGGTAAAGACGCAGCCGTCGGCGCGCTGATCGGCCAAATCATGAAGCTCTCCAAAGGCCAAGCCAACCCCAAAATGATCCGCGAAATCATCATCAAAAAGGTCCGCGGCTAACCCCAGCCCCCGCACTCTCTCCCGGAAGTTAATACCTTTCAACACAACAACATTAAACGCAACAAACCCACGCATCACCGCGTGGGTTTTCTTTTCTAACACTCAAACACCAACTCATCAGCCAAACCATCCCACACTATGTCCCCGCTTCCACCTTCACCCCTGCCGTATCAAATGCAAGTGTAATCTCTTTAATCTTCGCATGATCCGTTCGGCACAACATCGCCATAACCATCGGCTCTGCGCCTTCTTTGCAATACTCAAAAAACACCGCACAACGATCATCTTCAACCGACTCAAATATCACCTCATACACAGCACGCTCTGGCAAACTTTTGCGTAACTGCACCATATATGATTCCGCAGACGTGCCGGAAAACAGCGGTCCATTAAACCGCAACTCTTCTGCAAGCAATCGCTCAATCGCCTTCGAATCTGCATGACAAAAAGCACGCAAAAAGGCATGTGTCAGTTGACGCGCTACAAATTCAGGAGGTGATGACATACACGTATTTTGCCAAACACCGCCGTCACTGAAAAGCATAAAAAACAGGCTCACCTCACATCAATCCCTTACGTACAAGCAGTGCAATGAATATCCCCACTTGTCCGCATCTCACGCACATCTATCCGATGATTAGATACCTTCTTGTATATCAGAAATATGTAATTCGCCGAGCCCCAAAGCATGCGTCATGTTCATCGCCATCCGCATTGCCATCTCATTAAACAACCGCGCATCACTCGGCTCAAAAATTTCTCCCGTCGTCTGATAGAACAAACCAAGCCAATCACGATACAAATTAGCCGACAAGTCTGGCAACCTCCGATGCACCGGGAGCGGCCTGCCCGCATACCGCCCCGTTCGCAAAATCGCTGACGACCAAAAGTCGCACATTTTCTTCAAATGTGGCTCCCAATCCGTAATCTGCTCATTAAAAATCGGGCCAAGTGTCTCATGATTCTGAATACGATCATAAAACGTATACACCAGCCGGCGAATCCCCGCCTCTGTCACTCCCACTGTCTCGCGCGCCCCACCAACACGCTCACTTAGTGGCAACGATACACTCCCACTCTCATCTTCTATCGGTAACCCCGATGGCAATGATTTCTCTTGTTCAGACATATCACCATCATAGCCGCTCTTAATATTACAAAGAAATCTCTCAACAAACCGCCGTAATAGAAGCAATACCGCCCATCCTGCCGCCTTTGTCACGTCACACGCAATTGAGGCCTTTCGGGGTTTGCACCACTCGCCACAGGAACATCCAAATGTTATGAAGAATCCATCCCGCTTATATCGAACACCTATACACATCAGAAGGGATATGCAGACAAAAAACGCTTTTATCAAACATCATTCTTGCAAATGTAATTGACGATGAGAACAACAGCGCAATGATCTTTTATGTGGAGCGACACGGTGCTTCACAAACTCTTGCTTCAGTATGAAACGCATCTGAAGCACGGGGCAAACAAACCAACAAGGGGACGATGCCCGAGTGGCCGTCCAATATACTAAACAGGGGCCCTTGCCATTCAGCGAGCGCCCCTATTTTTTTATGAGTAGTGCCCCGCCATTATTCAACCTCAGCAAACAATACAATCCAGTTCTTGCCATATTTTTTCGCACACTTCGGACAAGTGCGATAATTAAACAGTATCCGATTTACCTGTATCCCCTTCGCTTCAAGTTCATCCCTAAAATCCTTCGCCCATACATGCGCCTTCTGATACGGCCCCTCACATTCCTTCGTCACAAACTTCCCGCTAAATTTCGCTCGGCTTGCCTTCGCATGCAATGGGGGTGTCTCTACTCCCTCATCCTCCTCCAATTCAATATACACATCTGAATACCAATTCGATTTCTCATCTGATAGCACCAACATCTGATTTTGCCACAATCCCGCATCTATCAGCGGTCGCCCACTCCGCTTCATCACTGCACTAAAATTAAGTGGGATATGAAACAAACATCGCACACGATCTTTTACAAAAACCTTTTCATTCCACTCCAACACCTGATCTGCCAATGATCCCACCACATACTCCGGACAACATACTGCTTCATTAGGCATGACTTACCCCTTCAATCATGAATAGGCGCATAACAGTAACCAGTATTATTCATCAACCCCACAAACATAACAAAAGTACAAATGCGACATCTCCAATGCCAGATTATCATTCACCTACCAAATCAATCATTCTTTACTTCAATGCTTCCTTCTCATTCAGTAGTTGTTGCAGCGCTACATAGATCAATGACTCACGTTCATACTTGGCGATGTCTGCAATCTCCACATCCATCTTCACCGGCCGCTCCGTCATCACACCCGATGGGCTAGACCAAAAACTCGTCGGTGTCGTCAATACCAATCCTGAGTTTGGCAGAATCGCTGGCGCAAGTTCTGTAAAACGCGCCGCAGGCGTTGCTGGCGACACACCAATGACCAATCCAAGATCATTGTCCTTTACAATCGCTGCAAGATCAGACCCCGTATCACGCGTGAGATGATCTGTGATCACCACAATTTCGCCCTTGTACTTGTTCGGGATCGGCGAAATGTTTCGGAAGTGTCCCGCATAATTACCATACTTCGATTTTGCCTTCGGATCGCCAATCCAATGCAACCGGAAGTAATGTTTCAGTCCTAAAAATGCTGGGATTTTGTTTCGCTTATTTTTGTACGCAATCAAATTCTTCTCGTACGTCTTCGTATAACGCTGCTCTTTACGTCCCGACTTAAACGGCCGTAGCGCGATCTGCTGCAATAATATTTCCGAAAAAGCTGGATTTCCCCCCGTATGTCCCCGTACATCCAAAATGATCATTGTCGTACCATCATCCTCAATCTGCTGCTGCAACGTCTTTAATGTTTTATCAAACATACCTCTCAGATTTGTTGCAAACGATGGCAACTCAAGCAATGCCACCTTCCCGCCATGATGAAACGATAGCGGAAACGCTGCACCAGGTTCTGGAATCTCTGGCGTTGGAAGTGTCCGACGAACCGTTGCATTCTCCTTCACAGGTTGCGACATCGCGATCGGTGGGATCGATGTTTCATAAACCGCACCAGCCGCATCGCGCGCTTTGATCAAATAAGAATCCGCTGGCCCGGAAAGCTGCCAATGCAATCGATAGAAACTCTCAGCCGCTGTGATGTTACGTATCAAATCCGTCGAGCCCGGCACATAAACGCGCAACGTGTTAAGCCAATCCTCCGCCGCGATATCATTAATCGCAAGCACAGCGTCACCGACCCTGATCCGTGATTTCAACCGTGGGTTGATCGCAGCTACCACAAACGTTCCATCAGCCTTGTATGTAAAGTGCAAAGGGAAAATAGGCTGCCGCTCACCGTGAGCATACTGAGTAAAATCAGGATTGGACGGAATGGCGGTCGCTCGATCACCATACTCCGCCACCAACTGCTTGAGCGTGAGATTGAAATCTTTTCTTGAAATCATTGGCGGGATCGATTGCCGATACACCATAATCGCCTGTCGCAAATCTTCTTTCTGCTGCGCATGATATGGATCGAAATGTGTCTCTGCAATGGTTTTGGTCAAAACCGACATGTCTTCTAGCGCTTGCTCACGGGTCAGTACCGTCAGGTTTTGCGAATGCGAACAGCCAGCCAATGTGATGCCTGACAGTAAAATCAGTACTAACTTATGGAAATTGTTCATCATGATTGATGCCCGAAGCAAGTGATTGAAGGTGACACGAATAACACCCCCAGTGTAACCCATTTCCCTCCAAAAAGGGCAATCAACCGCCACCGCACCGCTGCCTCACAACGCCATCACGCATTCGCATACCGCACCAGCCGCATTACCCGATAGTTTAAATATAAAAAGTACAGCATCACCGGCATCACAAAAACCCCACACGTCATCATCGCCACCAACTCCTCTTCAATACGCAACGCACCAATCTGGAGATTCACTCTGAAAAAATTCGTTAATATTGGTTTACTCGACTCCACCAAAACCCACATCACCACCACTACCACCGGCATGGTCATCCACATCAACGCTCCCATCATATACGCACTAACCTTCCCCGCCACATACGCCATATGCTGCCTGCCAAACACACGGAAAGTTATCGCAAATAGCATCCCCACCATCAAATAAAATCCATACACCACCATCGGTGTAAACACACCTGTAATCACATTCAACTCAAACAACTCACTGAAAAATCGCTCATAATTGAACACCGCATGATTTATCCCCGCAATGGAATGATAATCTGTGTAGCTATGCGCCCGCAGATAAAACGTATCAATCAAAAACAACCCATTCACCGCCACAAGCGATATCAACAGCCCATGCAGCATCACCACAAACATAAACCGATGATGGTGCAGCGAAGGATCGCTCGCCCGAAGCTCATGCGCAAACCGCCACGGTGACCGCATCACCATCAGCGACGTCTTCACATACAACGACACCAATTGCACCGGCCATCGCCAACTTGCTTCACAAAAAATCGGATCGACCCGATGCACCGGTGGGATCGATTCCTCAACCTCACGACCACACTCCGCGCAACGTTTTCCCCAACCATCCCCCCCACTACCATGCTCTGCATCGCGATTCGTCAACGCGCCATCCTTACCCCTCGCCGCTTCGACCACACCCTTTACAGATACAACCTCATTCATACCTTGTTTTACCGGGAAAATCTGATAGCCACACCCCTCACATTGCGCCGGCCACTTTGACATCGCTCCCACCTCCTCCCCTCGCCCTACGCGCAACAACAAAAACACCGGCACCAATCCCACCGCACTCAACATCGCCATCTCAACATACTGCCAATAACGTACAACAAGCGGCTCCGCTGCCGCATGCATCTGCTGAGCAATCTCTCGCTGCTGCCGATATTCTCGCCGCTCCTGTGATAACACATCAATCTGCTTTTGAAATTCTGTCATCTTCTCTGCGGTTAATGCTCCCGCCTTCGCCATCTTGTTATGTAACTCTTGCTGTCGCTCACCAAGTCCTGGCTTCTGCCACGGATGCGTTTTACTCCATCCCTGCCAATGCTCCCGCGACGCCCGCCCCATGTATCCGCTCATTACCGAGATGCTCACCACCAGCACCAGCAGACACGGCAATAACATCGCCACACGCTTCACCGCCGCACCCCATACCGCTAAAAATTTCTCCCCCGGCCCCGCCAACCGCACCACCAATAACAACGACAACCCAGCCACACTCGCCGCCACCACAAGCATCATCAACCACAACGGCCACCCCGGCAGATTTAGATCCACAACCATATTCACAAACAACAAATCACAAAGCTTCTTCAGCTCATTCCACGCAAACCCCACCACCGAACCCTTCTCCGCCGTGTACTTCCATATCACTCGATCCAACAAGATCGCCGCAAAAAAACCCACCGTCGTCACACTCACAGTCAACAACCCCAGCACCTTGTACGACACAAAATGTGCCCGACGTGCCGCCCATATTGGCCGAGCAAAACTCAACACCAACAACAACCACACCGACCGCGGCCACCGTACCGCCGCTTCCGGCTCATAAAACGCTCGCCCCTCAGGATCATCCGTCCGCCGCCGCTTCTCCTCTTTACCCTCGACAGATATCACCGCATTATCATCACGCATCTCAGCCGAATCCTCTCGCTATGAAGGTACAACATTTAGACGCACCCAACACCAGAATATTTCATCTTTTTCCCAACAGCGAGAACAACCATCATCCCCACGGAATAGGCGGACCCCGCTCCGGATTGATATGATGTAACATCCCTTGCAGCGGTGCAGGAGGATACTTCAAAGAAATCGACAATTGATTTTAGAACAGGAACTCAGCGCGATGAGCGAGGTGATCGTGGATAAAGTTTTTTTGGAACAGGTAAAGACAGGTGTGGTAGACAAAGAAACCTTTGCTTCGGTAGAGCTTACTGAAGCCGGCTTAAAATGTGCCGCGCGCGATATCGAGGAAGCATGGTATGAGGTCCGCACCGATGACAGCGCCATCACTGTCGGGCTGTATACCAAAGACCGTTGGCTCAGCGAAAGCATCGAAGCCGACCTCATGCACTCCGGCGACAAGATGGAAGAACTGCTGGAAGAAGAACTTGTGGAGCTCGCCGCAGCGAAGACGATCTACAGCATTGATCATTTCCGTGACGACCAAATGTGTTATGTCTTTGTAAGTCAAGCCGACTCTAATGCACCCCCCGCCGAAATCGCTACACTCTTGCGCGGGTTTGAAGCCTGCTTCCGCCAACTCGGAGACATGGAAGGCGAAGAAGATTAATCCCTCCCACCCCGGCATTCCTTGCCACGCCTCGGAAAAATACTGAGGAGAAAAAGGGATCGCGTCCGCGTCCCCAAACCGTACCAGATCAACATGATGTGAAATTCATTGATCTGCTCGTTGAAAATTGCGGTGTGGGTGATACTCTAAGTGTGTGATCTTGCTGCATACATGGACGTTCGCATGTAACACCGGAGGCTGGCGCCGAAAAGCCAGTACATGTCTGACACGTCGTTCAGATGATGTTGGGGAAGGATGCAGCAGACGATACGCCAGCCTGTGTAATGTGAGGTCCTGAGAGTCAATCGCCTGCAAGCTTGTAGACGAGGGCAATCGTAATGCACAACAGGCAAGATGGAGCAGCGACGATGCGAGTACTCATGTTAGGCTGGGAATTTCCCCCCTTTATCTCAGGCGGCCTGGGAACGGCTTGCTACGGCCTAACCAAAGCCCTCGGCGCCGAAGGCTGTGAGATCACCTTCGTCCTCCCCAAACAAGTCGACGGCGAACTCACCAGCCACGTCAACTTGCTCTCCCCTCAAGATCGACCCACCGGCTCAAGCCCACGTACACCCGGCGAAGTTGCCAGCACATTCAAATACGAACAAGAACTCCCCGCTGAAACCAAAACTGAAGCCTTCGCACATGTCGAGTTCAAAGCAGTCCCCGCCAAAGTCCCCAGCGTCTACCAAGGCCACAACATCGGTATTGGTTCTCCCGAACAAACAAGAACCGAAAACGCAAAAATTTGGGAACAGCAACGCGAAGGTGTTCCAGAAGCTGGCGGCGAAGCCATCCGCACCAACCCCCGGCCCGGTGCTGTTCACAAATCGCCACAACAAGCAGATTCATTTGGCACCAACGGCGAAGTTCAATCCTTCGAGCCCGGCTCTGACGTCGAATACTCCGGCGACCTGCTCGGTGCCGCCAAACGATACGCCGGACTCTGCCGCGACCTCGCTCGCACCGGCAACTACGACATCATCCATGGACACGACTGGCTCACCTACCCTGCAGGCGCGCAAGTCGCACAGCTGCTCGGCATCCCCTTCATCGCCCATGTCCACTCCACCGAGTTCGATCGTGCCGGTGAAAACATCAACGAGACCATCTACGCCATCGAGCGTGATGGCGTGCAGGCCGCCACATGCGTCATCGCTGTTTCTCATCTCACCAAATCGATCCTCATTAACCGCTACAACGTCCCCGCAGAAAAAATCCACGTTGTTTACAACGGCGTCGACAACGGTGTCGTCACACCACTCCAAACGGAACGCCCCAAGACCATCGCCAAAGACGATCGCATTGTCCTCTTCCTCGGCCGCATCACCATGCAAAAAGGTCCCGAGTACTTCGTCGAGGCTGCCAAAAAAGTCCTCAGTAAGCGGGACAATGTAAAATTCATCATGGCCGGTAGTGGTGACAAAATGCGCGAAGTCATCAGCCTCGCAGCTAAAGAAGGCATCGCTAACAAGATTCTCTTCACTGGCTTCCTTCGCGGTGACGATGTCCAAAAAGTCTATCAACTCGCCGACGTCTACGTCATGCCCTCTGTCTCCGAGCCTTTCGGCATTGCTGCACTCGAAGCCATGCGGCAAGATGTTCCCGTCATCGTCTCCAAAACTGCCGGCGTCGCCGAAGTAGTTAACCACGCACTCAAAGTCGACTTCTGGGACACCAAACAAATCGCCGACCGCATCCTCGCCGTGCTCAACCACCCCGTGCTTGCCGCCGAACTCCGCAAACGTGCCGAGATCGATGTCCGTAAACTCACTTGGGACGACGCAGCCCGTAAGTGTGCCCACGTCTACGACACCGCCCGCCAAAGCGTCATGGTATGATATGATCCATGATGACGACGAAGTTCACACCATCCCATCGCTTTCTCATACTTTTCCTCGCTGCATTATTTGTCTTCGCCCTAACCGCCTGTCGTGATCGTGGCCCTGGCGCACAAGCCAAAGGCACCGCCATCAAGATCTCTCGCGCAGCATTTAACATTGGTAAACCAGACAAATATCAAAAGCCCGGCGTCTACGATCAATACCTCAAATCCAAAAATGTTTTCATTGTCTCCAATGAGCACGGCATGGTCGTCGTCCTTGCCGCACGCTGCCCTAAAGAAAATGCCAAGCTCTTTTTTGATGACGTCCCTCGCAAATTCAAATGCCCTAAGTGCGCCTCCCGCTTCACGGAAAACGGCTTGAAAGTCAAAGGCGTCATCAGCCCCACCTCCATGGCCCGTTGCCGCGTTGATCTCATCGACGGCTCACTCGTTGTCCGGCCCAGCCGTATGTTCCTGCACGAAAACAAAAGAAACACGTGGTCAAGTCCCTTCTCCATGTATGTCTTTGGCGACGATGAAGAACAATCACCTGTCGGGAATAAAACCGCCACCGTCAGAGATTATCGTGATGACGGCCGCGAACGCATGATCACCGAACGCGGTTCCGGCAAAGGCATCCTAGGCAACAAAAAATAGTACATACCATAAAGCCCACTCACTCCGTGGGTGGAGTCTCAAGCCAAAACGAATCATCACCATGCCTGCAAAACAAGGGACCATCCGCCAACTCAAGATCCCCCTGCCTGCAGGCTTCAAACTCCAAAGCGCAGTCTGCTTCTATGGCTTCTTCGTCCTCGCACCCAATCATTGGTTGCCTGATAAAAATACACTACTCAGGCCACTCCGCATTGGCGGCGAAATTATACAAACAACCGTCACGCAGCAACGCCGTACACTTATCATCGATCTCGCACCAGCCATCAATCCCGCCGATCAAGATATTGTCTATGCGCAAGTTAGACGTATGCTCCGGCTGGACGAATCCTTCAGCACTTGGTGGGACATCCACCCCCAAGCCAAAACCCGCCGCTTCGGCCCCATGTTTCGCTCCCCTACCCTGTTTGAAGATATCATAAAAACCTTTACAACTTGCAATGTTACTTGGCCGAACACCAAACGCATGAATGAGCTTCTGGTCAAACACATTGGCGGTGGCGCATTCCCAACACCCGAACAACTCGCCGCCGTCACCGAAGGGGAACTTAAAGCCATGGCCAAGGTCGGCTACCGCGCCCAGCGCATGATCAAACTCGCTGAAGACACACTCAGCGGCACACTCAATCTACACACCCTCGAATACGGCGATCTCCCTCCTGATGAACTCTTCAAACAACTGCGATCCATTCACGGCCTCGGCCCCTACGGCGCATCTAATCTTTGCCAGCTACTCGGGTCATACCAACGCATCCCCATCGACACCGAAACTCACCGACATTTCTGCCAGAAAATGAATCTAAAACGTGCCAAAGATTCAAAGCAGATCAAAAAGCTCGATGCCAAAATTGAAAAGCACTACGCCCGCTGGGCGCCTTACCAATTCCTCGCCTACTGGTTCGATCTCTGGCTCGGCTACGAAGACCACCTCGATAAACCCAGCGAAGATTGGGCCCACGAAGAAACCTCCGTCTTTACCGCCAGTGAAATGAAATGACAACCACGCAAGGGTCATGCTATGAAACAAAATACATCCCTAATCGCTGATTAGATACCTACGATGGAAATACCCAGCCTATCTGCCGTCTGAATTACCTCGGGCTTATCCGCCAGAATGACCTTCCCAGCTGCCACCACCACACACACACCGCCAGCCTTTTGAATATTTTCAATCGTTTTCACCCCGATCGTCGGCACATCAAACCGCATGTCCTTCTGCGCATCCGGCCCCTTTAGCAACAACCAATTGCCTGACTTACAGATCGCTCCCGCACGGCTGATCATTCTGTCCGTCCCCTCCATCGCCTCCACCGCAATCACTTCTCGATCCTTTACTGCAATCGCCTGCCCAATCTCCAACTCGTTCATCCGCATCAAGATCGGCCATGCAAATTCAATGTCCGCCTGCTGCTTCAAACTCGGCTGCTTGTCGGTCATACAACCGGGATCGGCCATGTGTTCGGGGATGTATTCGGTCGAATCAATCATGGTAATACCACAAGCCTCCATTTCATTCGCCACACCCGCAAGCAGCGTTTGCGAACGGTGGTCGTGCCGAAGCACTTTATACCATAGTTTAGCCGCCCGAAGGTCCGGCATCTGACGAAAGATCGCCATCGGATCATACATGCGCGACTTACGAACCCGGCCGATCATCACAGCCTCATCCGCACCAAACTTCCGCAGCCTCCGGCACCACTGCCCAATCCGAATCAAACCTACCGGCGCAAAGAAATCGCAGTAATCTGGCAACGCAGAATCATACTGACCCGCAAGTCCAACACATGCCACCTTCCGCCCAGCTGCGCGCATCCCCTGCGCTTCAAGGATTGGCATACGGCCTTGCCCTGCGATCAGCCCAACTGGCGGCAAATTTTCGGATGATTGATCCTCTGACATGCGATCATGATAAGGGATACGGGGTAACAGATGTCAAGTGAGGGTTGACGCGAAGAAAACCATATAACACGTCCTACTGATAGAGTTGCATCACGATAAACGAGATCACCACCGTCATTGGACAAAGCAGCCAAGCGGTCAGCGCAAGCGGCCAACGAAAGCGAGTTTTACTCCTGATAAGTGATAACTTAAAGCGGCACCAGAGAAATACAAACACGGCATTGATAAGAAAAAACAGAGTATACAGCATGGTTAATTTGTACGGATGACCAGGCTGATAACCATTGCCGACGATCGCCAAGAAAAAAATTCCAAGGAAAAGAATGGGGAATCCTGCCGATGCAGAAAGACCAATGAGCCCCGCAATGAACGCCCCCATTTTAGGCATTTTCAATGCTACTTGAAGCCTAAGTTTCTCCCCACACTCTGGACAAGTATCTGAGGTCAATTTATGGATGTTGTAATGGCAGGAAGGACAATAATCCTCCCACTGCGCAAGATAGGATGCGAGCATCTGCTGATCTGTTGCCCGTTGATTCTCAGACACGAACAGCTGGTCTGTCTCAGGTTGTATTAAGCTAGGCATCTCTGCTCCAATAGGTCGGTGCTCATTGTCACAGCATTGATCGTACCACGCAATGAAACAGCCGTCCTTATTCTATAACGGAATGGAACATGAGATGTTTCAAATGGCTGTAAAAAATAACCCGCCGCCGATGGTGACGGGTTTGTCCATTATTCTGATAAAAATGACGTCGTGTATGGCGATCAGGCAAGAGCGACGAGGACTTCAGTTACATTCTCCGGAGAGGCGAAATCAATCCAGTTATGATAAACCTCGCGAGCATGGTTGCCAGCCAGAGCGAGACTGTTCTCGGCGGCATAGGCGTAGATGCGCTCATAGGCATCATCGATTTTTTCCATCGTGCCGAGGTGCGTAGCGGACAGCGCTTTGAAAGCACGAAGTTCGCGGATTCTGAAATCGTTGGTGAAAGCGGCGTCTTGCGTTTGAGTAGATGGGTCAACCGGAACTGCAATGGTGTGCTTGAGCACATTGTCGTGGCTGGTGACATCACCATCGTAGGTGAAGATCACTGGGCCAACAGGCTCAAGGCCGCCAATAGCTAGGTTTTCGTGCAACATGGGTACTTTGATACCGGCAACTTCAGGGATATCAGGAATAGTGATCTCGTGGCTAACAGCAAGAACGGTGATGGCAGGAATGTCCTTGGCAATAATTTCGGTGGTGGCATCAGTCATAATTTTGCTCTAAGAATAGGGTAAGCAGGATCATATCTACAGACACATCGCACATAATAATACGACACATCCACTTCGCTGGCGCTGTAAATCAAACGCACACAAACTGTGTTTGGGCATATTGAATGAATCTTAGTAAGTTCTGATAACGCCAATGACGGTGCCTTGAATTTGCACCTTGTTAGCATCCATGATGAGAGGCTCGTAATTGTCATTCGCAGGTTGAAGTCGCACTTGGCCACCTTTTTCATGGTAGAGAAGTTTGAGGGTCGCTTCATCATTGTCGACGATAGCGACGACGGTTTCGCCGTTACGAGCAGTGTTGCGTTTTTGACAAACAACGAAATCACCATCACGGATCTGTTCGTCGATCATGGAATCGCCACGAACACGAAGAACGAAGGTCGCGTCGGAAGCACCGCTACTGACATTGAAGAGTTCTTCAAGGTCGAGATGCTCACGTTGTTCGACGGCTTCAATGGGGAATCCCGCGGCAATGGTGCCGACCAGAGGAAGGCGTGTGTTTTTAGATTCATCCGGCAGCTGCAAGTTCGGGGAGAGCTTCAAAGAGCGTGCCTTGTTGGCGTCGCGTTGGAGTGCTCCTTTTTTGATGAGTGCTTCGACGTGCTCGAAGACGGTGACTTTGGAGACGCCGAGTTCCTTGGCGAGTTCCTGCATCGTCGGGGAAAAGCCTCGGGTGAGCCGATAGTCCCTGATCCGTGTGAGAATGTTGAGTTGCTTGGGGGTGAGGTTCATGCGTGTTCTCCGTGTCGATATTGGATTGATCACGTCGGTTGTTTTGAGCAAGTCGCAGATGGTGCGGCTGCTCGACTAGGTCGCTTGAGACTGGCTCGGTTTCGATGATGGCGGACTGCATTTGGATAAGCTGATCGTGCAGGCCGGTCATCTGCTTGTACTGAGCTGTTAGCCAACCAGTAATCGCGGCAAAAATGGCGAGGTCAGCGGCAGGTCCAGCGACAGATTGATTGTACGTGCCGGGATTTTGCGGGGCTGAGGCATGCTCGAACGAATCGGCACGCTTTAGAATCCGGCTGACAGAAGCTGATGCGGGCTGCGAGCCAAGAGTAATATTATCTGGACCCTGACTTGTAGTCTGTGCGTTTCGACGTTTACGACGGCGAGACTGACTCCACTGTGCAAATGAGCCTGCAGAGTCTGTATCGCCTTGCGTGGCGGTTTGGCGTTTAAGTGCGGTGCCTTTGACGTTGTATTGGGTGGTGTAGTCGCCACCAGGGCCGAGCATGAGTAGTGGGGTAGCCATCGTGATTGTCTCTCCATCGTGGTGTGGTCTTTAGTTGCCTACAACATGTAGGGCGCGATCCACTTGCGATGGGGTGAGTATCGAAAGGCTGGGTTGCCCGGCTTGAATTAAATTTTCAATATCTGTTAGGTTAAAATTACCCGATCAACATCCGAACGTCAAGAGGGAATTGTAAGTTTTTTAGGTTAGAAGGGTTTAGGGAAATATTAGGGTGCCCACGATCGCTGCCAAGCTACAAAACCTTATCGGACAGACACTTGTTATCGGGCTATACAGGTAAGATCCACCACACTCCACGGTTTGCCTCGTAAGGAGTCTTTAAAAAAAGTTTGTAGCAGAATCCAGCAGGCAGGGGTATAAGAGAGGCGATTAGTCTGGGCCAGTTTTCATTCATCTTAGAGGCAGTACCATGGCGGATTTTCGGGATCAGGCAGCGACGGAAAGTTTATGGATATGCAGATCCCACCCGAACCGACAGCCGAGGGATTTGGGGATGTCATTATGCTTGCCAACAGGCAGTGAGAAACGAGCACACGTGCTGGACCAGTGCATGGTGCTTTTCTTTGTGGCCTTGACGATGATCGTGTTGGCGTTCTTTTGTTTTATTGGTGCAGGTTTGACATATGGCATGTCGGATGTCGGGATCAGCTGGGTGGTGCCGACGGCTTTTTTGTTACTTGCGATTGGGTTGCATCTGGTTGCCCGATACATCGCAGTCACCATCGGCGGATGGGGCATGATGCGGCGAATCGTAAAGATTGCACAAGATGAAAGTGATAGCTTCCTCACAGACTGCGACAACAAATCGATATTGATGGTGCATGTTGAGAATGCACAAACTTATGACAAACGGAAAATGCATCTTGAGGATGCTTGCTTACTCTCGCTGGAACCGGGTCGGATTGTGATGGAAGGCGCACGATACCGTTATGTGATCTATGCAAAGGACGTGCAAGCGATTAGTCAGATTACACACAAGAAAACCAAGCCAGCTTGCATCTCGTATCAGATTGGTGAAGTAACATTGGACTTATCGCTGCTAGAGCGCAAGCGGAAGAGTATCATCAAATTGATCCTGACGCATCGCGTCAAGCAATCTAGTGAAGACTTGGTTGCACGATTAAAAGAATCATTGCATCACAAACCGGCGGTGATGTCTTATACATAGTAATTTTTCCAACTAACAGGCCCGCACCGCTTAAAGCGGCAGAATCATGAATGATTTTCGGGATACCGCAGTTGCGGAAAGTTACAGATATGTAAAACGAAGCGCGGACAGCAGCTGGTGGATCTGGGCGAATAGCTGTGTTTGCCGAAAATCAATGATGAGCGGCAAAAAACTGTTTCGATAGTACGTTCAGGTTAATTCGATCAATATCATCACGGCACTTTTCATGCAGCTCTACATTGCGCCTGCTGTCTGTTCCGCTGTTTCTTTATTCGATGCCGAGTTTCTTTTGAATTTTCTCAAGGGGAATACCTTTGGTTTCGGGCATGATGAAGATAACCCAGAAGAGTTGAAGGACCATCATAAAGGCATAGAAGGCAAAAGCATATCCACCGGAAGCCTGAGCGATGATGGGGAAGGTCCAAGAGATAAGTGCAGCCATGAACCAATGGGTGAATGAGCCAAGTGATTGCCCGCGAGCACGGATGCGGTTGGGAAAAATTTCTGAGATAAAGACCCAGATAACAGCACCTTGGCCAAAGGCATGAGAAGCAATAAACAGGAAGAGTGCGACGAGGAGAATAGTGTCACCGGTGTCGGTGAAATGCATACCGTAGTAGAAGAAGGCCCATGTGATAACAGCGAGACTGATGATATATCCGGCAGAACCAATGAGCATGAGTTTACGCCGACCGATAAGATCGATGACGAGCATCGCAGCCATAGTCACGATGAGGTTGACTGCACCAATCGCAACGGATTGAAGAAGCGCAGTGTCATCACCAGCACCAGCGAGTTTAAAAATATAGGGTGCGTAGTAGAGGATGGCGTTGATGCCAGAGAGCTGATTGAACATAGCAATCGCAATAGCAAGCGAGATTGGGAAAGCATAACGGCGCTGAAAAAATCTTTCGCTGATGGAATGATGAACGGGGTCAATAGATTGAACAATGGTTTGGATTTCTTGATCGATGTCTTGTGAATGGGTGCCGAGACGAGCGAGAACATGCTCGGCATGACCGAAGTGCTGGTTAGCAATAAGCCATCTAGGAGAGCGTGGTACATAGAAGAGGAATACAAAGAAAAACGCCGCGGGGATCGCTTCAATGCCAAGCATGATGCGCCAGTTATTGAGGCTGAGATCAACGATATTAATGATGTAGTTTGACAGGAAGGCAGCAAGGATACCGAGAACGATGTTGAATTGCGTAAGCGCAACAAAACGACCACGATATTTGGCTGGGGAAATTTCGGCAATATACATAGGCGAGATAACGGAAGCACCGCCAACACCAATACCACCAATGAAGCGAAAGACGAGGAAAGATGTCCAATTCCATGCTAGCGCAGATCCGATAGCAGAAACGAGATAAAGAATCGCAAGCAAAAATAGCATATTGCGACGACCGTAGATATCAGCAGGCTTGCCGAGTGACATTGCGCCGATGATGGTACCTATGAGCGCAATAGCAACGGTAAAACCTAAAGAAAAATCGCCGAGTGAGAAAACTTGTTGTAGATCGTTGAGCGTACCGGAGATAACAGCGGTATCAAAACCGAAGAGGAATCCGCCAAGGGCTGCAACAAGCGCGCAAGTGAAGACGTAGGTAATATTTTTATTGGATCGATTCATCAATCAGTCGGCTAGCTCTGGCGCAAAACCGCGGCGCGCTGTGTTTTCGGTGCAGACACGAGGAACAGTAAACTGACGGAGATATTGCGAACCACCTGCTTTTTCACCAACACCGGAGAGGCCGAAGCCGCCAAAGGGTTGACGGGCAACAAGTGCGCCAGTAATAGGGCGATTGAGATAGAGGTTGCCGACACGGAATTGTTGGCGAGCTAACTGAAGGTTAGAGGGTTTGCGAGAATAGATACCGCCGGTAAGCTTAAAGGGGGTACTGTTGGCAATATCGATAGCATGCTGAAAATTGTCAGCATGGATAATAGAAAGGACGGGGCCGAAGATCTCGTCGTTAGCAAGTGTATGATCCGGCTGTATGTCGGTGAAAATATGCGGACCAATGATAGGCTTACCAATTTTTGCGGCAATGTTTGGAGGGGCGCACATATTCAAAGCAAGTGTACCTTCAGCTTTACCGGTGTGGATATAGTGATTGATCTTGTTTGCGGCAGCTTGATCGATGACGGGGCCAACATCCGTGGCTGGGCTAGCGGGGTCACCGACGATAAGTGCGCGAGTCGCATCTAGTAGCCGGTTTGTGAACGTATCGTAAATATCGTTAAGTACAATACAACGTGAGCATGCAGAACATTTTTGGCCGGCAAATGAAAACGCTGCATTACGGACACCAATGACAGCTTGATCAAGGTCCGCGGAATCATCAATGATGATGGCGTTCTTACCTCCCATCTCACAGACAACACGTTTGACGAAGCGCTGGTGCGGTGGGGTTTGTGCCGCAGCGGCAATGATGTCGAGACCGACTTCCTTAGAGCCAGTAAAGGCGATGGTGGTGATGTCAGGATGGCGAACAAGCGCGGCACCGATAGTTTCACCAAGACCCGGTGCAAAGTGTAAAACATCCTTAGGGACAGCAGATTCATAGAGAATATCAACGAGCTTTTTGGCGATGTAAGAGGTCTGCTCAGCAGGCTTGAGAATCACAGGGTTACCAGTGACAAGTGCAGCGAAGGTCATACCTGCAGTAATAGCGAGCGGAAAATTCCATGGAGAAATAACCGCAGTGAGACCGCGAGGTTCAAGCCAAGCTTGATTATGCTCGCCGGGCGGGGAAAGTAGATCTTTGTGTGGAGTGAGATCAATCGCAGCCCGAGCATAGAAGCGGGCGAAGTCGATCGCTTCACAAACATCCGCATCGGCTTCACGCCAAGTCTTACCGGCTTCACGGATGATGATGGCAGCAAGTGTGTCGCGGTCTTGATCCATGAGGTCGGCGGCACGTAGCAAACAGGCAGCCCGCTCATAGACCGCGGTATTTTGCCATCCTATGAAAGATTGATTGGCAGCATCGATCATGGGCTCAAGATCAACAGGCTCAATGAATGATACATCAGGAATTTGATTGTAAATACGGATCGCGGTTTCAAATGCGTCACGGTGCTCGGCAATGGTGAAGTCACGCATAGGATGATTTTCAAAATCTTCGTATGGCACATCGAGTTGCGCAAACTGTGGGCGCGACTTCTTGGCAGTAGCCACAATCGCACCAACAGGACGTTCGGGTGACGGCGGCTGATGATCAGGAAACTGTGGACGGATCATGTTGTTTTGCCTTTCAATATGGGATGCAGCGGACGATCTGGGTCATGCGGCGAGGCGAGTAATTGCTCGTCGGATTGATTCTTGAGATGAGCGGGGTGTAGCCATGATTGATTCGAGGTATTTTCGAGCAACCGTCGAACGAGGTAGGCCATACCAGGAAGGAAGGCGCCGACGGGAACATATTCGCGGAGGCGGAGGCCGTAGTTTTGGATAGCGGTTTTGAGGGGAGAAGCCATACCGTAGAGCATTTGCAGTTCAATGGCAGACTCAGGGATGGCTTGAGCTTCAGCGAGCGCAAGCACCGTAGCAATCGATCGGATGTTATGTGTGCCGAGCGCGAGATTAATCCCGGGTTGCTTTGGATGTACGGGGATAGAAGCGACAATCATTGCCGCAGCACGTTCAAAACTGGCATCCGCATCTGATTTTTTCGTATAAACAGGGATTGGCCAATTCATCTGCCGAGCATGGACCACTTCGTGATCCCAGTAGGCACCTTTAACAAGGCGAATCGTAAACTGCTTTTTATGCTTTTGCGCGAAATCGATGAGGGATTGGATATCTTCCTCTGCAGAACAAAGGTACGCTTGGATAGCTATTCCTGCAGGAAAATCTAATCGCATAATAGATTGCTTAAAGAGTTCTATCGTAAGATTTTTAAGCTCGTAGTGCTCCATGTCGAAGTTGATAAAAACATTGTGTTCTTCAGCACATTGGAGGATCGGATCGATTGCTTTTTGAAGCGAAACAAGTGAGCCGTCAAAATCGATCGGATCAACATGTGGATGCAGTGATGAGATTTTGATCGAGAGATTCGCTCGTGGGATTGGGCCGAGATGATTGGATTCCAGTCGTGGGTCTGAGTGCCAATTTTGGATCTGCTCAGCGATAACGGGAATGATATCCAAGTATTGTTGTTGATAGGATTGTGTTTCCTTGTCGGTGATACATTGCTCACCAAGAAGATCAATACTAAAAGCAATGCCACGATTCCAATTTTTTTCAAGTGTTGGTAAGGCACTTAAAGGGGATTCACCTGCAATAAAGCGCTGAGCCATATATTGAATCTGCTTGCGCGTAGCGGCAGCAAGTGCAGGACGAGCGAGACGAGAGGCTTTGAGTGCAATGTAGATAGTCTTGGGTAGTTTTACTTCAGGTTGTGTAAGAAAATCGTTCAGATAACTGTAAACTTGCTCAGAACTATTGAGGGAAGGGAGTGTATCGATGAAACGAAAGAGCTGAGTTTTGAAACCGTGATTATTCATCGCCCAACAAAGGAGCTTGTCCGCGGGATCAAAACGTTTGTATGGTTCATGTGTGCGCATTGCACGCAGCATACGAACACCAATTTGATAGATCCGCTCTTCAAGTGGGCCAGACATGGCGGGTAATGCACGGTCCGCAAAGCGGTTCGGGTAAGGTGTTGCCGCCGATGTTGATGGATTGGATTTTTGTTCAACCAAACTATATCTCACGCATCATGTAGTGCATGATCCTGACATGCTTCCTCTACTAAGAATGAATATCGAAGAAACACTGTATGATCAGCCATCGTGGCAAACCCGTCTGTGATAACATCACCACAGGCAAAGTGCGAGACAATCGCGCTTGTACAGAATCTTTGGCAAGATCCATGCATACGGCGAACAGGGTTTGTACGAAGGCGTGATGGTAATTTTCAGCAGATATAAAACTATCGCATATGCGGCAGATAGCGAGGAAGATGTTCCGCCAGCAATTCAATCACATGTTCTGGTGAAGTAGCCCCATAGATACGATCATCCGGAATCTCTGAAAAACGCTGACGGTGATCAAGTGGCTGGTCGAGCAATTTATTGGACCAACCAATAGGGGCCGCTGATGGATTCGAGTTCACTGAAGAAAGTGCAATGACAAGGCGATTATAGATCCAAGCGAAACAAAGCTCACTGAGAGTCCCTGCCCCACCACCAATTGCTATAACCGCATGCGATTGGGCGACAATGCTGTTACGGAGATGCCCAAGTGAAGAAGCAATAGGTATATCTATCCACTGATTAGATGTATGTAGATCATTACCAGGAAGAATGCCGAGAGTTGAACCAGCTTGATAGTTCTTGGATTGATGTGCACCGCGCGGAGCAGCTTCCATAATGCCCGCAAGCCCACCGGTCACGATAAGATAATGGTGATCCATAAGCTGCTTACCAAGTGACATGGCCGTTTGATATGCAGGGTGATCCGAGGCAATATCACCATCACCAATCACCGCAATATGGAGGCGACGAGAAGATGGAGATAAAGAAGTCATAACGAACCTTTCTGCAAACGGATGATTATTGTGTTGCACTCATTGGATCTTATATGCAACTGACTTCAGAATAGGATGTTTGCAACAAAATAAAAACCCCGAACATGATTGTTCGGGGTATATCATCATGTATGGAAATTGACTACCGCGGCTACGCTGCCTGCTGACCTGAATCGGAGCAAACATGGCTCACCTTGAAGTGATTGATCAGCATCTGCAAGTATTCAGATTTTTCAGACAGTTGAGCCGCAGCTTGTGCAGCCTGCGAGGTACCTTCCGAAACCTGGCGGGTTGACAGCGAAATATTCTCGATGGACTGTGTCACCTCAGTACTCGCCGATGACTGTTCTTCTGCAGCCGCAGCAATAGACTGAATCATCGAAGCAACATCATTGGCACTTGAGACGATTTCCTGAAGTGACTGCCCAGCTTTGGTAGCCATTTCTGCGCCATGATCAACTTCAGAGGTGCCAGCATTCATGCGTTCAACAGCCTGCCGGGTATCATCTTGAATCTGTGTAATCGATTCAGCAATCTCATCAGTCGCACTGGTCGTACGGTCGGCGAGCTTACGAACTTCATCAGCGACAACGGCGAACCCACGGCCATGCTCGCCAGCACGTGCAGCCTCAATCGCGGCATTAAGTGCAAGCAAGTTGGTCTGATCCGCAATGTCATTAATCACGGAGATGATCTCGCCAATCTGTTCGCTACGTTTACCAAGTGCTTCGACAGAATCCGCGGATGTTCGAACAGATTCGTTGATGCTCTGAATCGAACCGACGGTTTGCTGAACAATCTCGCCACCATTATGTGCGATTTGTCCTGCTTCGCCAGCAGTCGTCGATGCATCAACGGACTTACGTGCAACTTCACCAATGGAAGCAGACATTTCTTCAACAGCAGCACTGATCTGCGTCACCTGTGAGGATTGCTCGTCCATGCTTCGTGCAACTTCTTCAGAGTTTGCCGCGATTTCAGTAGCAGCAGAAGCTACATCACTGGTCGCATCATTAACCTGCACAATAACATTTTCAAAGCTATCGACGAGCTTATTGAAATCTGTACCGAGCTTCGCAATTTCAGTGTGACCAACAATATCAACACGACAAGTCAGATCACCAGTTGAAACTTGCTGCATGGTATCGACCATCGCATCAATCGGTTTGCTGACGATCTTGCGAAGCACCCACGCGAGAACAACAATGGCAAGAATCACAATGGGAAGTGACACAAGAATGCCGATGTTGCGAGAAGAAGCAACCTGTGCATCCAGCGGATCCAAAGGCATGACCACATGATAAGCACCATGCATATCGCCAACGGTCCAGTTTTCCATGTCAAAGCCGACATAATCTTTACCGTCACCAGTCGGGCTGGTGCTAGGATGACCATGACACATCATGCAGTCCTGCGTAAGCTTAATAGCACGCATGAAGTGAAGCTTGTTAGTTTCTTTATCAATACGATGAATCGTATCGTTGGCGGGCACTTTGGCGAATTGTGTGCGCAGGTCATGGAGTAGATCGCCCTCGAAGGTACCGGGTATGACTTCGTTTTCACTGTTACGAGCATTAGTACTGGCAATGTGAAATTCAATATCCTCGGTTTCCGCAGCTTTTTCTGCGGCGGTCCAGCCGGAAACAACAGGGATGCCGTTGAACAATTTCGCAGTTTTATAGGAATCGCCACGTTTCACAACTTCTTGCATATCCGCCAAAAGTTTATCCATGTCGAACATACCGGTTTCGAGCATGACACTGGTATGGTTTTTGGCTTCGTCTGCGACAGCAGTAAAGCCGGCCGCCTTTTCGATTAACGCCTGCTCACTCTGTTCATGAAAATTGACATTAAAGACAATGAAATTGACTGTCACTACAGCTACAATAACAATCACCGTCATGATGATCATTCGTGGTCCAATCCCCAAAGATAACAAACGCTCTTTCATGCACATTCTCCTCTACAATAGTGTGCGGCACGTGTTCTGCTTTTGGCAAAAACTTCTTGCCATCCCGGAGCTACGATGTAATGTTTCAGAGAAAGAGCATTTCCAGCTAACCTGATTAGATTTTTATAAAACCCAAAATGGCTAAGGATTAATAAAAAATCTTTCCCTTACACAAAGAGATGAATCGGCGGCTGACAATCCGTACTTAAATAGGGCCAAATATTCAATCGATATACTATGATTACCTAATGTAAAGGCTGGTGTGGTTATGTCATTATCGGTCGATAGAACTTACTCTTCGATTAAAATTAGTCACACTCAAAGCCACTTAGCCCCTGCTCAAAGTAATACAACCACCACTATCCTCAGATGCTCCTGAGTAAAATAACCTGCTATGGATATACTCGCTGCTGACACCCCAGTCTACCTACTTATGGTCTACACCGTGCTGCTGATCATGATGGTGTTGATTGGATTCGGCGTGCTGGGTCTAATGATCAAAATGCAACGGTTTCCTATCCCAATTACCTTTCCGATTTTGTTATCTCTATATCTGCAACGCGTGCCGATTGATCTACTTGGTAAAGCCATCCGTATCCTCCAACATCACCAACAAGCAGTAGACCTATACCGCATGGTGAGGGTCTATCAATCGCATTGGGAAAAAATCAATTGCGCAGAAGATCTGGTCAACCTCATTGCTCCAGGATTGCTAGATAAGCAAGCACCGGGGAGTGAATAAGACACATACCGAGAACATCCACCTGGTTCGGATTAAACGATCATAGTATGTAGTAATTCGCAATCCTCGATTAGCGCGCATTAAAAAAACCTCTACCAAAGCAGAGGCTTTTTGTTCTTATGCTTTGTGATCGCTGTTTATGCAGTACGGCGACGACGTGCCACAACACCACCGAGGAGAAGCAAGCCAGCGGCTGCTGCAGTTGGAGTTGGTGTATGGAAAGTGCGGCTGACGAGTGACGCGGCCTTAGGCTGCCAGCTTGATGCGTGACGGATGTTGAAACCGATTTGCGTGTCAACAGTCATCGCAGTCAAGACATCAAGAATCGTCTTGCCATCTGCAAGTTCAAGCTGGAAAGTGAGTGATTCTTGGCGGTTAACCAATCCATCATAGGTCGTGTCAACAGCTTCGAGTAGGTAATCGGCATCAGCCATATCCGCATCTTTGATGGGATAGAGGCTTTCAAATGATGTATCAATTGGTGCCGCAGTATTAACAAAGTTTGAACCCGCAGACGAAACGATATTTGCTGCCGAAGAGCTAAACAGGTTACTGCTGCCATTCTCGATGAAGATTTGCTGAATACCAACGTTGTACTGCGAATTGTTGAGTACTTCAAAATTGATGTTATTACCAACTTGGCTCACAAACACCTTCACATCAATCTGGGTCGTCACAGCATCCGCATCTAGAGCGTAGATCGAGTTAATCCAGTAGGTTTCTGTTTCGATCGTGTAAACCTTAGCGGCTTGTGCGCTTGAGGTTGCGATCAGTAATGCAAGGACTGGGACGATACCAAATAAAGTTTTCATTTTCATGTTCCCCATTGCTCTCTTCACCCTCCAGTGAATTGAAACGATGTATAGTTATTAAGGATTACGGTAATCAAATTAAGCACTTACATTAGGTACACACATAACAAGACTGCACAACACAACGACTCGCGCGGCATCACCACAGTACAAATCTGGACCCTAATGTGAATGATCAATCGGTAATACAAGTTCCGATAAAGAGATGCCCCTTCCCTTGGGCACCGACACCAAACGTCCGATATAGAATACCACAAGTTTGTGAAATGTAAATCGGATTACTGTCAAAATCGTCATTATTTATACTTTGCTCATATAAGGAATTATCCAGACGTTAAAGTTTGCGTAGCTTATAAATACCTATAGGGTATACCCCTGTCTTGATGGCCGAATCTAGACACCGGCTCGTCCACTTTTGACTCAGAACGGATACACATCATCCCTAGACCAACCATTAAAAATAAATCCTAAGTGCTCCGCATCATCGCGATGCGAATACATTTTACCGATTCCATCAAGTCCACTACCACACGCATAGGCAAAGCAACAGATTAATGACACGCTTCTGTAATATTCTCCTTTGCTGGGCCCCTGACCCCAGTAGTCTCATGGGCTAAACCACCAATACACAATCTCCAGCTCCTGAGAAAAACACAAATATGCTCAAGCATCTTAAACCGCAGCACCTCCGACTGATCCTGCTGGACGAGGATCTTGCTTCGCTTAAACAAACAATTAACTCTAGTGATGTTGCGGTTGACTGGTTTACCCAAACCAAAGCCAAGACGGGCCGCCTCCTTGATCAACCCCCGCTGATATATGATCTCCCCAACGGCAAACGCCAACCACGCCAGCCCTGAGCACATCGACCGTCTCTACCACCTAGGCCTGCTCGGCGCAGATCTATCCCGAACGCTGGTAGGCCAAAATGGAATCGCTCTGCAGCTTCAAAGATTGGAACCCGAAGCATTTTCTCTGCACGGCAGACATGGTGCGTGGACTCGCCATCAAATATGACTGGCTCTACATACGATCTAACACATATTTAGGGTATTACGATTGTTTCGGTGGGTACCAGCCAGTACACCATCACAGCAATCACCACAGCAGCAATAATATTGAGCATAAAACCCTTGCGAGCCATGTCGCGGATATGGATGTGACCTGCACCGAAGATGACCGCGTTGGGTGGCGTAGCAACGGGAAGCATGAAAGCACATGAAGCTGAAAGCGCGGCTGGTGTCATGAGAATGAGCGGGTTCAAATGTAGTGCTTCGGAAGCTGCATAGGCAATAGGGAGGAAAAGAGTTGCGGTCGCAGTGTTGGATGTCACTTCGGTAAGGAAGGTCACACCGAGACAGATGATGAGGATGATAAGGAAAACAGGAAGCGATTCGAGAGAGGTGAGTTGCGAGCCGATGGCGGCGGTGAGACCGGTGGATTTGAATGCGGCGGCAATGGCAAGTCCACCACCAAAGAGCAACAAAATCCCCCACGGAATCGCGGCAGCAGATGGCCAGTCGAGTAGCTTTTCGCCTCGCTTTTCAGGGGACTGATCACCAGCGGGGATAATAAACATCATGATAACAGCGAGGATAGCGATAGACGCATCACCCACGGTGGTGATGCCGAGCGCTTTGGCCCAACCGATACCGGGGAGTACACGCGTGATCCAAAGTGTGGCAGTAATGGCAAGAATAATCATGACACGCTTCTGTGCAGCAGTCCACTTGCCTGTAGCGGGAAATTCGATCGGTTGGTCGAGCTTCGCACTAAGCGCAAGGTAGACCCATGTGATCGCAAGAAGGATCAGTGAAATGGGCAAGCCAACCATCATCCATTCATGGAAAGCAATCTCACTGCCGGTGGATTCCTGATAAATCGAAAGTAATACACCATTGGGTGGTGTACCAATGACGGTAGCCATGCCGCCGATGGAAGCCGAATATGCAATGGCGAGTAAGAGCGGAACAGCCAACTTTTTAGATTTATCCGCATCGATCACCGCGATAGCAACCGGGAGCATCATGACGGCAGTTGCGGTATTAGAAATCCACATGGAGCAGAAGGCGGTCGCAATCATGAAGCCGAGAATGATGCGCGGCGCAGTATGACCGCCGACGATAGCAAGAACAGTATGCGCAATTTTTTTATGTGTATCTGTTTTTTCAGCAGCTTTAGAAAGCATGAAACCCGCCATAAAGAGAAAAATGAAAGTGTTACCGTAGGCACCGGCGACAGTTTTGTGTGAAAGTACACCGAGAATAGGAAAGAGCGCAAAGGGAACAAGCGAAGTCACTGGAATTGGTACTGCTTCGGACACCCACCAAATGGCGCAAAGCACGGTAACAGCAAAGGTGATACAGGCAGGTCGTACGGCAGTAGCAAAAACTGCATAGGTATCATGTTCGCCGGCATAGCTTGGGCTGTAGAAGTGTTGCCGTGTGATGAAGATTGCGACTGCATAAGCGATGACCGCGAGAACCGGTCCAAGGATCAGCCAAAGGTTTTTGTGAGGGCTGGATGGCGGTGCAATATCAGGCATGGTTTTGCTAGAAGAATAAGTGGCGGTTGAAGCAGATGAAGAGGATTGGGACATCGCGCAGGCTCGCGGCAAGGATCAATAAATAACCAAGATGATCAATCTGCAAAAACAACACAGCAAATTCATCAGACGTTTTAACCTTCGCCACAGCAAGCCCAATCTTGCAGCGTTATAGAAATGCGTCACGCTGAGAGAAAGGATACCACCCCGGCAACGGGTTTGTCACGCTTTCCTCTGCCCTGAGCACAAATGACACATCAGAATTGATTCCCAGCGCATGAAAAAGCCCGCAGTATGCGGGCAAAGATTCACAACAAATAGAGCAGGATTAATCCTGCTGCCAATTTTTTGAGTTCGAGTAGAACTTGGCTTTCTCACGATCAAACGGCTGCGGCTTACGCATCAGCTCAATACATTGCTGCCAGGTGAGCCCGTCGTTTTGCCGTTCGATCTTATCCAGTTCCTCCATCATGCTTTCTTCGGTATGCCATTCAACATGATTGTCGTTGTAGACAATCGCGGTACCACGCATGTCGTAGACATTCGGGTCCATGAATCCGGCTACGCGCTGGGTATTCAGGGTTTCCATCAGATTGGGGACGAAGATGAAGTCGGTGTTGTCACGAGCCCATTGGCGGCGTTTTTCTTCCGACCAATCATAGTAGTCTGCCGGCTCTGACTTGGAACCGAACGGACTGAGCATGTAATCAATGGTGAAGTAGTCGCCTTCGGTGAGATCAGAAATATCGTTGGTGAAGCAGCTCCTGTTGGACTGGGCGTAGATAACCTGAGCTTGATGAAGGCCGCGGAGTTGCGTGTTGCATTGCATCTGTCGAGCTGTGCGGCGTGCGGCGCCAAGCGCAGGGAGCATGATGCCAACGGCGAGTGGACCTGTGGTGGTCATGCCGCCAGAAAGTGAACCATGCGGACTGAACAGCATCGCCCCAGGGAAGGGGGAGTGTGACTTCATGACGTAGCCATCACTATTAGCATAGGAAACATCTGCGGTATGGGTCATGAAGGGCATGAGCTTGCCGAGCGGCGGGATCACCATTGACAGGTTGGGTGCTTTGCCTTGACTAAACGTCGAGATCATCTGCGTCACCATAAGCATCTGCTGGTACATGACTGGTGCAGTCTCACCGAGGTTTGAATAATGAACCGCAGCATACTGATCCACACCAAGGATCTTGACGGTGTTCATGAAATGCGGATTGTCGAGGATGGATTCCTTACCGTTAGCAAGATGATCATTCGCGACAGCAAGCGATTGCGGGGTGAGGCCGAAGAGAAGATGATCATCTTTTACCGCGATTGCGGGTGAAAACATCATCAACGGCATGGTATAGATCTCGATCCCGCCGTATTCAATCTTCTGGATCTGTGGTATAAACCCACCGGGTTGCGACTTTCCTTGCATTTGCGCTCGCGCCGCAACAACAAGGTGATCGAGCGCAAGCTTCACATCGGCCGGTTCACGCAGTTTATTCACCAGACAAATACCCATACCGCCAGGACCTGCCACTGCAGGATCTGAATACATCACCCATGCATCACCGAGGCCATTGATGAGTTGATTCTCAATGTTCACGCCGGTCATAGCACTGACCATAGAAAGAGCTTGCTCAAATTTCGCCATGGATTCAGGATCGATCTCAAATATGGCGGTACGAGCCTGTGCGAGTATGTCCTTGAGATCAAGGCGGGTCGCGTAGAGATAATTAGCGGTTTTGGGTACTGCTTTGAGAACAGCTTCATCAACAGGTTTAGTGTCCAGCAGTGAAAGCAAACCTTTACGTGGCTGCGGTGCAGCGATCAGCAATGCTGATTCCCATTCTTTGCCTACGATGGCCCCGGTGTATGCCACACCTTCTAGATTATCCAAACCAAGTGCTGAAATCACACGTTTTGGCTGATCTCTTGGTTCAATGGCCCATAAGGATTCAAACATCTTCTCTGCGTTAACAAGCAAATGAATGATCGATTTGCCGGAGACTTCGCTTTTCGCTTTCAGCATCATCGCATTGGAAGCAATTGACTGATCCGTTTTATGCTTAACGACTTGATAGGTGCTATCTAATTCATCCGAGATAGTGAGGATGATCTCACCGTTTTCACGTTGCTCCTTCTTCATCAATGCGTCTTGATGATTGTTCTGCGTGAGAAGCCAATCCAATAGCTGATTCACTTCCTGCTCATGAACACCGGGTTTCCAGAAAAACACAGCGGTTGTCCCAGTAGGATGATCGGGCGTTGTGTCATGAACCACGGCAATGGCAAATGGCATCTGTGTTGAAAGTGAAACCAACTGACGAACCTTGCGGATCGCTTCTTGTTTTTCTTCGGTAAATTTGTCGCCTTCGGCTAGGTTAATCATGCCGACGACCTGATCGACCATTTGATCGACCTTGATCAGATCAAGAATCGCTTTGGTATTTGACTCAGTATAGGTTTGGCCAAGTTTTTCGGTCCCTTCCCAACCAAGATAGAAATAAGCATCACCTGGAACGTACTCGGCAAAAGGTTGTGCCGCTAGCCGCGCCGTCCACAGACTACACACCATCAAAAGACACATCGCTGAAAAATGAGCACACAGAGAAATACGTCGAATCATCTGTCTCAAACTCCGGAAAAGATGGTTATCAAAAAAACAAGACCACAGCGGCCACGAACACCCCCAAGACACCCAAAGATCCAGATTAGCATAACACAAAAACAGCTACCCGATACCTATTTAGACGGACACGATATAGCCGTATTTCATGTGGCAGACAACTAATTTAACCGTAACTAGACAAGACTGTCAGCAACCGAACAATAATCTTGTAAACACCATTTGAAAAAGAACCTGCAACAACACCTGCCACGTAGAACACCGCAAGAGGTTCAAAAAGTGCCGCCACAACCATCTATTTTTCATTAGCATGCGATCCACGTTAGGATGAATGGCGAGTCGTCATGAATGAACACGAACCAAAATCTGAACAACCAAACAAAACCAAGGCAAAACTGCGCAGTGTGCTACTACCAGCCGAACACGGCGTATGGGCGTCACTGATCGAAGTGATTACGATGGGATTGATCGTTGGTGCAAGCTGGCAATCAGCTTATGTCGGACTCATGGCCATACTGATGGGGTTATGCTTGCAGCCATTCAAGCTGGTGGTACGTGGCGCTCCAAACAAGTACCAAGTTCCACGGATCAAAATTGCCCAAAAAGCACTCACACTGCTCGCGCCACTAACGGTAGGAATCATCTTACTCGGCAGCTTTTCTTCCTGGATGCAACCGAGTTTTATCTTACCACTGATGATCGCTGTGCCATTGGTGATTGTACAGTGGTACTACGATGCAATCGGCAAACCGCGCGCCTTACCGGGTGTTTTTAGTGGGATGCTTGCCATTGCAACGATTGCTCCAGCCATGCTGCTGGCTACGCGTACCGAGTACCGGTTTGCAATCGCCATTTATCTTGTACTCGCAGCCAGACAACTCTCGTCGATCATGTACACGCGATATGTCATCCGCACTATGAAAAAACTCCCCGCAACAATATGGGGCGTGATCGGGATGCACAAAGGGTGCGCACTACTGATTGTGCTTATCTACGTGGTGTTTCCAGAAATCGGCAGCCTCATTTGGATTCTTGTCGGATCATATCTTTTACTATGTATCCGTGCAGCAATCGTCATCCGCCTGATCCATCAAGGCCAAACATTTAAAGCAAAGCAAATCGGAATGAGTGAACTTCTGATCG
Source organism: Poriferisphaera sp. WC338 (assembly GCF_050931845.1). GTDB lineage: Bacteria > Planctomycetota > Phycisphaerae > Phycisphaerales > Phycisphaeraceae > Poriferisphaera. The sequence continues at coordinate 121,670 of NZ_CP194516.1, read as the reverse complement.
GATTGATCTACATCATCTTAACCGGCAGTGTGCTGGCTTCAGTAACGTTTTAATTGATCGTGATAGACAAGTTACGAGAAAAGTCAATCATGTCCGCATTCATTAGTGCGGCAATGTGTGTGCCCCCAACAACTGTGTGACTTGGCTGCATCAGGATCCGCTAGATAGGTGTTCACCACTTCTTCAACATCATCAACATCAATCCCTTGCACCACACGGACACCACGCTGCTCAACAGCATTTTTCGCGGGCATACCAATACCACCCACAAGCATGACATCGATATTAAGCTCATCGACCCATGCAGCCAGCGCGTGACAAGCTTCAACATCCCGTGTGATTTCATCCCTGCCACAAATGGTTTGTGTTACTTCATTGATGTGGTAAATAATGAACTGATCTGATTTTCCGAAATGACGTGAGAATTTCTGCCGCATGACCGGTACTGCAATACGCATAGTGCTACTCCTCAAGACTTTCCCTATTGTGCGATGTTTGCAGATGCTTTTCAAATAAGTTGCGGCATAAAGGTGATTGAATTTTTCCTGATGACACCAGCGCATTCTGATTTTGGCACAGCATGTCATTTCAGCTTAAAAAGTCTTACTAATAAAAAAGCCTCGCATGTCGCGAGGCAACTTAAAATTCTAGAACTATTTACAGGCTAATAGTTTGAGGCATTGAAGTTTTCAACTGGGCCTTTGGTGTGGGTCAGACGCTTATCGACGGGGAAGAGGATATCTGCCAACCGTTCGGTGAAGCGATCGCCTCGGCGACGATAGTCTTCATAGTGCTCTTCGATGCCAGCGCGAACATCGTTCATATCGACACCCGATTGGCTGATCCAGCTTGCGAACTGCTCGAGGATGGCTTCAAGTTCTTTCTTAGACCATTCGAAGTGGTATTGAATGCCGACGGTGCGGAGACCGACGCTAAATGCTTGGTGTTTACAGGCTGCTGAACCCGCGTAACAAACGGACTTAGGCGGAAGTTCAGTGATCTGATAGCCATGGGTATGGAACTGCTGCATGGTCCAGGGCATCCCAGCCATGATGGTATCCATGCGACCTTGTGGCGTAAGCTCAACCGGACCAAAGCCAATCTCAGGCGCATCCATTTTTTCGACTTTGCCCCCAAGCGCGACAGCGATGAGCTGCGCACCGAGGCAGACGCCGAGGATCGGCAGGTTGCGCTCGTGCATTTTCTTGATGAGCGCCATCTCACACTCGAGATAGGGGTATTGTTCAAGCTGATCCATATTTTGCGGGCCGCCCATGATGACCAAACCGTCAACGCCATCAAGATCTGGTGGCAACTGATCATCTGCATACAACCGCACGATGTGGAGCTTATTTGAATAGTCACCGAGGTAGTGCCCGATCCGCGCCGGCGTCTCGGCTGGATGGTGCTGCAAAACCAGAATTGCCATGATGATGTCCTTTTGAGCGATAGACACAGGTCCAGATGCTGCAAAATACGAGCACCTTGCTAGTTCATAAATCATGATAGCAAAAGTACGAAACATGGTCTGATCGCACCTTACTCCTCTTCGAATTCATATACAAACAATCACTGATTCACGCGCGATCATCGTTCACAACACGCATCTTCGGACGTTCATAAAGATTGTCCTGCACGGCGGATAAAAACATCTTCACTTATAGGACATTTTCGCATAAAGCTCACAGCAAGGCTGATCTTATGTACACATAGATACCGATACTTAGGTTTACCCTTCGTGATTTTTACTTACTTTCTTTGGTCCCCCCGGGAGCTGATCAGCCATGCCCACATCAACGAAAACAACCACCCGCACCATCACCTACACAACGGCAGCACTGCTTAGTGCGTTCGCCCTTGTGAACCATGCCTCCGCAGCAACCGTCACTTGGACCGGCTCCGGCGGTACCGACAAGAACTGGAGCACCAACGCCAACTGGGACACCAACGCACCGGTCGATACCGTTGACGATGTGGTTCTCCCATTCCTTGCGACATCCACCAGCAACCATCAGAACATTGTCGACAGCAACTTGAGCATCACCGGCCTAACACTCAACGCGGCTGGCGATCCAAATGATGTTGTCGAAATGGACATCAATTCAGGCATCACACTCACCACCACCGACCTCACACTCAGCAGCGCCAACACGTTTGATATTAACACCAACAGCGGCACAGGTGACATGGTCATCAGCGGCACCATCAGCAACGGTGGCCTCATCCGCGTGAATGGCGGTTCCGTCAGCGTCACCAACACCGGCGAAAACCTGGGCGACGTTGAAATGACTGGCGGCTCACTTGGGATCGATGCTGCAGATCTCACCATCGCCGACCTGACCGGCAGCGGCGGCGACATCGCCATCGGCACCGGCAACAACTTAAACGTCAGCCCAACCACCGCTTCCACAACCTACAGCGGCACCATCTCCGGTGCTGGCACACTCACCAAGCAGGGCGCCAACACACTCGTGCTCGCAGGCAACAATACCCACACCGGCGACACCATCCTTGAAGCTGGCCAACTCACCATTGGCAGCACCAATGCCCTCGGTACTGGCAAATTAGTCGCGGAGGATGGCACATCGCTTGCCTCCAATGGCAACCAAACCATCGCCAATGATATCGAGATTGATGATTCCGTTGCGAGCACATTGACCTTCGACGGCACCGGCAATCTTACGACCAACGGCACACTCACTATCGGTGCCACCAACGGCAGCACGATTGATGTTAACAGCACCGGCCAACTGATCGCGGCAGGCACCACCGCCGGCGGCGATCTAATTAAGGAAGGCACTGGCACCATCCGTTTTGGCGGCACAATCGGGCATAACAGCACCACGATCAACGATGGCAAAGCCATTTTCGACACCGACACGACGGGAAAGACCATTTCGACAGGTGGTAGCGGTCAAGCACTTTTCACTTCCAACGCCAATCGTGTCGGCACCATCGGCCTCGACGCCAACACCGGCCTTGCTTCTGCTGGCGGCACCGACGACACCGAGATCACCAACGATCTCAACATCTCTGCCGATACCACCATCCAGTCCGACCGCGCCATGACGCTCAGCGGTGATGTCGATTTTAACGACGCAAACATCACCATTGATATGGCAGGTGCACAAGCTACGACCTTTACCGGTGCGTTCTCCAATACCACCGGAAAGCTCACCACCACAGGCACAGGCAAACTGGTCCTAAATAGTGCCACTCAGTACACAGGTGATGTTGAAACCGCGGGCAGCTTGGACATCATGAACGCAGGCATTGGCGGCGACGTCACCATTGGCGCCAACGCAACGCTCGGCCTCCTGTCCGATACCGCCATCGCTTCCACCGCAACACTCACCGCACGTGAAAATGTCACTGTTACATTGGACGCAGATCGCACCTTAGCCGCAGGCACAACTGTTGCTCTTGAAAATGCAGGCAACTTCGACATTATTGGCGGTAACACACTGACGATCGAAGGCAATGTTACCACCGATACAACAGGTAAAACTATCCGTGTCGATACTGCCACCAATGCAACATTTAATGGCACCATGAATGCAACCGGTGAACTTGGCTTGCAGTCTTTCGGTTCAGCGGGTTTGGAATTCACCAACACCATCACAGCGACTGACCTGAAAGTCAATGCCGCAGGTACCGGGACCGTTACACTCAACGGCACGGTGAACAGCGCCGTCGAACTACTCGGCGGGACGCTCATGGGCGATGGCGCTATCAACGGCAACGTCGTCATCACTGGCGGCACACACAACGTCGGCAATAGCGTCGGCACACTCAATGTCACTGGCGACTATACACTCGCAGCTGGCGGTACGTTCGAAGCTGAAATCAATACGCTCGACGGTACCAATGACAACGTTGATGCTACAGGCACAATCACCCTGGCCAATAACTCATCGATCGATGTCGTGCCCATCAATGCCGGCCTCATCGCCGATGGTGACACATTCACTCTCTTCACCGCTGGCACCTTCATCGACAATGGCGCAAATGTCACCACCTCCAGTGCCTTTTACACCTTTGCGGGTGCAAAACACAGCACACTGGAACAATATGACATCACCGCAACCGTCATCGCCAGTTTCACCGACGTCTCCACCGGCTCGAACAACAACTCAGTCTCCTCCGCACTCGAAGACATGCAAGGCAGCAGCCCCACCACAGACCAAACCGCTCTGCTCGGTCAGTTGCTTGCGATGAACACCGCAGACTACAACAAGAACGTCCGCAAGCTCTCGGTCGAATCACATAGCCAAGGCGCTTCGCAGTCCGTCTCACAAAACCGCACTAACTTCAACCAAGTCGCTGGCCGACTCAGCGGCGTCCGCGGCGGCACCACCTTCGTGCAACGCGGTGCGGATGAGCTTCAGTTCGCAGCCATGGCAGACAACCCAGATCTGCTGATGCTCTCCACCAACGCTCGCCCACTTGAAAAAGTGAAACCCGATTGGTCCGCTTGGGGCAAAATCTTTGCCCAGTACACCAAGCAGGACACCGAAGCTGACATCCTTGGCTTCCAAGGTGAGACCGGCGGCATCGTCCTCGGCATCGACCGTAACTTCACCAAGAACTGTATCGGCGGCATCATGGCTGGCTACGCATTCAGCGATGTCGACTACAGCGACAACCGCGGCAACGCCAAGATCAACAGCTTCCGCGTCGGACCATACGGTTCGTACTACTCCGAAGATGGCTGGTACGTTGATGCCTCACTGCTCTTTGGCTACAACGATAACAACACCGAACGCAACGTCATCATCGGCACCGTCAGCGAAACCAACGAAGCAGACTACAACGCATGGGACGTTTCGATGTACACCGGTGCTGGCTACGACTACGAGTTCGGCGGCATCACCATCACCCCCAACGCATGGCTCCAGTACTCTTACTACAGCCAGGAAGAATTCACCGAAACCGGCGGCGCATCCGCAACTACCGTCGAATCCTACAGCACTTCATCGCTGCGTTCGATGATCGGTATGAAGTTCTCCAAGGTCTTCGACCACAACACCGTCCGTTACATGCCGGAAGTCAACATCGGTTGGGGCCACGAATGGCTCGATCCAGATGATATCGAGGCACGCTTCGTCGGCGAAATCAATCCGTTCTCCTTCACGCCAGGCATGTTCAACGAGAACTCACTGCTCATCTCCGCTGGTTTGTCAGCTTTGATTGATGAACGTACTTCCATGTTCTTCAAGTACGACGGCGACATCTCCAACACCGGCGAAGCACACGCTGCTTCCTTCGGCATGCGTTGGAACTTCTAAGCTAATTTCGACAAGTATCAATCTGTAAATCTGTACCACGGCAGGCTCCCCGACGAGCCTGCCTTTTTTATACCCCTGGCATGATGATCTTATTGCAACGACAGTCATGTGGAACCTGCTACTGCTCAAGCCCACCCACCACATAGACCGATAAAGTTCCCATGGCCTACTCACAAGTGCTCATCCTCAACTCCGGCGGTCTACGATCATTGGTCGCCACCGCGGTCACCCTGCAAGATGCCATCAAAACCCGCGGCTCACTCCTGCACATCATTGATGGACGCGAAAATAACATCGTGCGCTCAGCTCATCTTCAATCGCAAGCCGACCACTTCAGCACCCCGCGCGTGATTGAGATCGACCTGCCCCATCTCTTCGGGCATGGACACGGCAAACAACCTGATGGTAGCCCCATGGGATCCCTAACCGCGCCACAGTATCTTCTTGCGGCACTGCAGCAGGCGCGTTTTCTTCAGTCCGAACGGATCATTTGGCCATGCTCGTTTAATCAAGACATGAAAACCATCGCCCGGGCTACCGAACAGATGTTACTGCTTGATCATCTTGCAGATTTGGAAGGTGTACCGATGCCGCGCATCGAAACACCATTGATTGAGCTGACCGACAAGCAGATCATCGAACTGGGGGCGCAGCTTGATGTGCCTTGGCAATTTGGCTGGTCGTGTTTGACGCAAAACCCCAAGCCTTGCCGTGCATGCCCTGCTTGTTTAAGACGCAAACAAGCCTTTCAAAGCGCGGGACTAATCGACCCAGCATTCAATCCTGATGCTGTCACCACACAAATCTAAACTCGACAATCAACATCACCCCATAGACATGTAAGTATCGCCCGGCTTATTCACCCGGCTTTGGTCGCGCATCAGGTGGTATCGGCGCACCCGACGGCGATGGCCCCTCTTCCTTCTCTCGCGGTGCCCTGCGTTCCAACATCCACATCGGCTCACGCTCTACCTCTAAACCACTCTCCGCAACCGATTCAAGTTGAGATTGAATCAGTACATTCTTTTCTGCGATACGGCGAGTCAATTCTGACCGCAACGTGTTAAGCCGAGCCTGCATCCGATCAATCTGCAATTGATGCAGCTTTGTCCGTACATCAAAATGCAACTCCAAAACAAGACCCAATTCATCATTCAACTGCTCAGCAAGCACTTGATCATTCACTGCCATAGCTTCTCGATATTCCGCCGCAAGCCTGCGGGCTTCCGAGATCAACCGGATATCTTCAATCCGAAGTTCAAATGATTCCGGATCAAACTTTTTAAGACGAAGAAAAACGCCCAAGCGAGGAAAACGCCTGTGTAGCATCTGCGCCACTTCGCGCGGCTGTTCCTCAAACTTCTTAGCAAGTTCTTTCGCAAGATCTGGATCAAATGCGCCGAGAATCACAATCGCCTCACGTACCTCCCGATCTTTAAGCTCCGGCCGCATGAGATGATCACGTGACGACCGGCGATCTCCGCTGGGCTTGGCATCTCGGCGCTCGCGCGGCTGTCCTGACCGATCTTCCGGACCATGTGGACCGCCATCCATCGGCTGAGCAGACAAACTACCCGCTAGCCCAATCGTGCTAATCATCAGAGAAAGACACAGGTTTTTCAGTTGTTTTCTCATCTTGCTTGCCAATCTACACATGGTTTCCACCACCCCGCTCAATCATCATTGTACAGCAGAAACGCACAACGTCTGACTTAAAAGTACATCTGATTTTGCAGTACGAGTTGTTGGATTTCATACTCCGTCACCGCCATGTCCATCGCTTCTTCCTCAGTCGGCAAGCCCGCCTGAATATCCACCATATCCATCTGGAGTGCGAGCAGCTCAAGCTCACTGCCCATCCGCTGATCGAAGCTATAGTCATCGACATCAGCCACATCGAATGACGTTTCACTGGACAGCGCGGGGATGGAGGCCAGACGTTCATCAATCTGCTCGATCGTTGGCCCCTGCGCTACCCCCGGTGGAGGCACACGAATGCCTTGCCAGTCCGTGCTTTGGTACACCACAAACGCAAGCGCACTGAAGCCAATCACTGCCGCAAAAGCAGCCACACGCCGAATCGTTCCAGGGTTGATCCGATAGAATGGACGTGGGCGTTTCGCTTCAAAACCCGGCAACGTGCGTGTGATGATCATGTCCGCAAGATAGCCCATATCTTCATCATCATGCATCGCCTCATCGAGTATGTGCTGAAGCTCCGGATCTTGCTGTTCCGCTTCTTTCATCGCCGCAGCATCTTCGATGTTCATGGATGCAGACGATAATGTGTCATCAAGATCATCGTATTCGTGTTGTTCTGATTTATGTTTATCAGTCATCGTTTGTTCCCCCTTTCGGGGTAATCTTGCTACGGCATCCATGCGCGATTGAACGATCCATCTTAATGAAAACTTTATCATCTTCACTTTATCTAACACATGGTTAGACCGTACTATTTCATCTCGTTTCAGGTCAGATCACCTTATGACCCTCACTGCATCTGCCTGATCTTTCATGGCTCAGGCTCCTTGGTCTCCATTATCTCACGCAACTTCTTGAGTGCACGGTGAGAACGTGCCAACACTGTGCCAAGCGGCTGCCCAAGGGATTCGGCAATCTGAGCAAAACTGAGCCCCGCAGTATGCCGAAGATAAATCACCTCACGATCGGCTTCATTCAATTTCGACACGGCCACTTGGAGCTGTGCAATCTGCTCATTGCGGCTGATAACCTCTTCGGGACGAGGCGATTGCGACGGGCCGCCCATGAGTATTGAATTTTCATCGCCGGCCCAACCAACGTGCCCCGTCTCTTCTCTAGCCGCCGCTCCCGGAGACATATCCGTGGGCTTTGCCTGCCGCTTACGGCGGCGCATCTCGTCTCGCAGTCGATTCATCGCAATTCGAAATAACCAAGACTCAAATCGGCCGCGTTCGTCGTATCCCTTGCCCTCGAGTAGTTTCTGTGCCACGGTAACAAAGGTATCCTGCGTCAGCTCTTCGGCTAACTCGCGGTCTGTACAGGACTTGAATAACAGCCCCATGACCCGCGGCGTGTACCGGCGGACAAGCGATGACCAAGCAGAACCATCTCCCGCAGCAGCCTGCTGGAGCATTTGGTCCAGCGCGACATCAGGTGATTGCGGTTGCGGTGCGCTTGTGCCCATATTGCTTTCCTGAAGCATAACGTCGCCCACAGAAGGGTATTGCATCCGATTGACTGGATCATGGGCGTTATGACATGTTTTTAGCCGAAATAGGCAATTTTGTCATGCAGAATATTCGTGATTGCTGCCTTCGGTAGGTTAATCCGAGAAAAAAAGGTACCGATATATTGTGGGATCGCAACACATTTCACAGCGGAGGAGGAACATCTTCATGTCTATACGCCTAAAACTAAGCGGAACCATTATCGGACTTGTGCTCCTGCAACTCACTACCATCTCTGCAACATGGTATATCTTGAACAGTCAAAAATCGGATGGGTTACAAATTAACCTCGCTGGCAGGCAACGTATGCTCAGCCAAAGAATGACCAAAGAAGCACTGTTGCTCGTCACATCCGGACAAGACGACAAGCTTATTGCGTCACGCAGAGAACAATTCGCGCAAACCGTCAATCTGTTCGATCAAACATTGAATGCACTTCTTAATGGTGGCGAAACTCTCAACGGTAAGATGCAATCCTGCGCGGTACCAGCCGCCCAAGATGCCGCGGCCATTACAGCCCTGACTGAAGGTCAATCATTGTGGCAACCGATTCATAAAAACCTCAATCCATTGATTCATTCAAACATCGACCCAAGCAGCCAAGCTGGACACAAAGCGGTCGCCCTTTTGTCTGAGCAGAACGTTTCGCTGTTGAAGGTTATGAACAAAGCAACCGGCGCCTTTCAATCCGCCTCTGAAGCGAAGCAAGCCATGCTCACATGGATTCTGCTAATTGCCGCATGCAGCGCGATCATGTTGGCTGCGATTGCGTATTGGATGGTCGTCTCAGGTATCGTCCGCCCCGTGAGCAAATTGGTTGAAAAAATCAGAGACATTGCCACCGGCAGCGGTGATCTAAGCCAACGTGTGGATGAAGGCCGCAAGGATGAGCTGGGCATTCTTGGTCGTGATTTCAACGTACTGGTTAGCAAGATCGAACAGGTTGTGATTGCTGTCAACGGCGCAGCGTGTGAAGTGGCAAACACTGCGGCAGAAATTTCCCAATCCAGCGCGGAGATGATTGATGGTATGGGCCGCCAAGGGCAACAGATCAATCAGATCAATACCACCATGGATGAAATGACCCGGGCAGTCGTTGAGGTTGCACAAAAGTCTGCTGATGCATCAGAAAATGCTTCCCGTTCCGGAACCCATGCCGAGCAAGGTGCTGCTGCTGTAACACAGACCATTCAAGGTATGCAGTCAATCCGTAAGGTCGTCGGACAAAGTGCAGAAAATGTCGAGCAACTTGGCAAACGAAGCGAGCAGATCGGCGAGATCATCAAAGTAATCAATGAGATTGCAGATCAAACGAATTTATTGGCTCTTAATGCCGCAATTGAAGCTGCACGTGCTGGAGAACACGGGCGGGGGTTTGCGGTTGTAGCTGATGAAGTCCGTAAACTAGCCGACCGCACAACCGGGGCCACCGATGAAATCGCACAATCGATCGAACAAATTCAGCAAGACACGGCCAACGCAGTAGCACAGATGAGTGAAGGCACAGAGCGCGTCCAAACCGAAGCAAAAAAAGCGAGCGAAGCCAGCGGCAATTTCGAGATGATCGTACAAAGCACGCAGGAAGTAGCGATGATGATTCAGTCCATCGCCGCGGCGGCTGAGCAACAGAGCGCCTCCAGCCAAGAAGTCAGTAAGAGTGTTGAAGTGATCACAATGGCTTCAAAAGAAACCGTCGACGGCGCAAGCCGTACCGCAGACCGTGTCACACAACTTGCAGATAAAGCAGATGAACTCAAAGAAACTATTCAGCGTTTTGGCTTGCATGCTGAAAGTCGCGTTGAAAAAGTAGCCTAACATGTCGCACATCATTTGAATCCACCAAGCAGAGATAGATTATCTCTGCTTTTTTCGTAGCGTTATTGAAATACAAACTAGAAACGGCTATCCCATTCGGCTTGGAACTGATCAAGGAAGCCTTGAAGGTAGTCGTGTCGCTGCTGTGCAATGCGCCTCGCAGACGGCGTGTTGATACGGTCCTTGAGCAAAAGCAGTTTCTCGTGGAAATGATTGATGGAAGAAGAACGGGAGGATTTGTACTGTTCGAAAGAAGCGTGGTGGGTGGGAATCTCATCTGGAAGATGGATGGGTGAATCGTGTGCACCGCCGTAGGCAAATGTGCGGGCAATGCCAATCGCGCCGAGCGCATCGATACGATCAGCATCTTGAACGATCTGTGCTTCAAGCGAATCAGGGGTAGTGTCGACCTTGGCGCCTTTGAAGGATACCTGCGCGATGATGTGGAACAGTGTGTCGATAGTCTCTTGATCAAGCGAAAGTTCAGTAAGTTTCTCTCGCAGTGTCAAAAGTGATTGATCCGGGTTGTCCGTGAGTTTGAAATCAGCATAGTCGTGTAAGAGCGCAGCAGCTTGGACCAAAAAAAGTGATCCGCCTTCGAGGGATTGCAGGTACGTAGCGAGTTTGAAAACACGCTGAATGTGAAAGTAGTCGTGGCCAGTGGTGTCGGCAGCATGATGTTCGGCAACGAGAAGATCAATTTGCGAGATGATATTTTGCTGTATAGTGGTCATGGGCATGATTATAAAACAAAGCTGCCGCGGGTGGCGACAGCTTTGCGTGTGTGATTTCTTGCTGTGGGTTAAACCCGTGGCTTGCGACGACGCTTGAGCATGGCGAGGCCACCAAGTGCAAGTAACGAAAGCGACGCGGGTTCGGGGACGAGAGGCGATGCATCAACGTTGTCGAACCAAAGAGCATAACCATTCGTGACTGCCGAACCAACAATACTGAAGTTGCCAGTGTAGCCAAAAGCGTAAAGGCGAAAACTTGTTTCTTCAGTCAATGCCGGCAGAGATGAGAGATCAAACAGTCTTGGCTTACCAGTGTTGCCGTTGAGGGTTGAAGGGCCGGCTTGCGCGGCAATGTTATTGGTAAAGTTGTCGAGTTCGGTACGAAGCACCATGTGATTCGTTGAAACACCATGCCCATTGTGATTTGCCGCCTGCAGAAGCAAGTCGTTGACATCAAGCTGAATGCCGGCAGCGGGCTTGATAGAAAACTCTATATAGTGCGTTTCGCTGAAGGCGGTGGGCACACCACCAAACACCATTGAAAAACCGGGAGGGCCAACACGTGTGTACCCTGAATAGGTAAGGTCACCAGCTTCAGCAAGAAGCGTATCGGTTGACTGCCCTTGAAATGGATCGGTGGTGCCAGGCTGCGGGATACTCGGGTTCCACCAGATGCGTTGGACAATATCAGCCGAACTCATGTTTGGCAGAACAAATAACATTACCGACATGGCAGTACACGCCAGAGCTTTCATCTTCATCTTTGTTTCCCTCGCCTTCCTGAGAAAGGCAGCGTCTTGGTAGACACTGTTATATACAGGCCAGAACATTCCTAACCTCCACATGAAAAGTACTCACACACACTCATGGATGCAATAATATTTCAACAACTAAAGGAATTTAATCGTCGTTTTTTCGTTTTCTCGCCAATCCCCTACGCACTCGATGCACGCTAACAGAAACCCATGGCAAACTGGGTAAATGCGGCATGCTAGAGAGACGTACCGCGCAACTATATTTAACACATACGACGGCGCTTGATCAGCGCAAGCGAGCCAAGCGAAAGCAATGCAACCGACGCGGGTTCAGGAACGATATCAACAGAGTTGAGCGCTTCGACCGCATCGAGATCGAGTCCTGCAACAGGTGCGGGCGTAAGAATGGCATTACCATCATCAAGTTTGACGAAACGGTATTGTGCGGTGGGTGATACACCAGTTGCGGCGCCAATGTCGAACGACGCGGTGACCGATGCGGAGCCGATGAAAATCCATGACCCATTTGAGCCATCGACACTGATGCTTAACTCATATGTATCGGGATTACCGACTTCGAAGATACGGATGTCGTCACCTGCGCCATCGATGAGTGCGTTGTCCGTGAATTCAAGGATAATAGAACCACCATTACCGAGGGAGACATAGCCTGCGGCTGGCGTGACAGTGCCATCCGGTCCGCCGATGGCGAGTGCAGGGTCATCGACGTTGTCGCCGACGTTTGAACCTTCGGTGTAGGAAACAACGGCATCAGCGTAAGGATCTCCAATCGCAACAGGTGCGGCGTCCGTGGTTACGGTGAGGGACAAAAGTATCAACGCAGCAAGAGCGGCGAGACAGGCGGTTTTCATCTTTCTTCTCCAAAACGAGGTCTTATTTACAGGGTTCAACACAGCAATCATAACTTGACGGTCTGCTAAGATAGCAGCGCAAGTTTTAACAGGCTACTTGCTTACCCACGAGCGCTCAAGCGAGAAGAAAGCAAATATGGAGATTTCCCAACCAAATACACAACGTTTCGAAATTTCAATAATTTGGGGAAGATGGTGATAATAAAAACATAGGTAATTTAGGAAGCCCAACGACGTTTAAGCATAGCCAAAGAACCCAGAGCAATAAGAGAGAAAGATGCAGGCTCGGGAACTGCACGGTCAAAAGTAATATGATCGATGTAAATACGTCTACCCCCGAAATAAAGTTTGGTGAAATAGCCTGTGACCGTAACAGTTGAGTAATTGTTTATTGCGTTTGCTGGCGTTACAGAAATGCTGGCCCCGTTACTCGTCATGCCATCAAAGGCAGCGAAGTCGTTGGAAATTAGAAGATCAGAGGCAAATTCATTAACACTAAGATTGACGATCGTTTTAGCGTCGAATGCGTGATAGCGAAATGTTACTTGACCAAAAGCCGGCATATCATTTGAAGACGCTTTAAGCCGAAAGTTATTGTTAGGCTCAAGAAATTTCCCTGTGCTAAAGATTGGGTCGGGGTCATGTACATAGCCGGTGGCGGCCTGGAAGGTATCGGGAGTGGTGTATGCAGCGAAAACGCTAAGAACATTACCATTGGAAAAGAGTGTACTGCCAGATTGGTATTCGATATCGGGAAATGTGTCGAAAGTAATAAGATCCGCCTTGGCAGATATTGAAATAAAAGCAAAAACCAAGAATACGTAGACGCAGCGCGTAGCATCTTTCATAAGAAATCCCTCTAAAATATGTGACGTAATGATTGGACCACGAAGTCAGTTCAATACAGCATTGATGCAGAGTCACTCTTCACAAAGGTGGATAAAACCAAGACTATATTATTAATCTACATTTAATCATTTAATTCACACGTTATTGAATTTGGGGCCTCACAACAACAGGGATTACCCTATCCAAACAATAAAAATCATCCCGCATGGCGTTTAAGTGCACTTGGGCAAACTGGAAAAGGCCGCGATAATACCACTATGAGTGAACCATCAAACCCAGCGGCGCTGCCTGGCAGTGAGATTGATTTTCGTGATGCACAGGCGGTGGCGGATGTGTTGTTAAACGCAGCCAAAGCACACCTCTCGCATCCTCGACTTAAAGGCAGCGTTGTCGTACTCAAACAAAAAATGCGTGGCAGCAACAACATCGGCCGCGTGGTTATGACCGGCGACCTGCATGATCATGGCCAAAACCTGATGCGCATCCTAAAGTACGCCAACCCTGCTAAACGTCGAGACGATTATCTTATCTTGCACGAAGTCATCCATGGCGAGAACATCACCAACGATGTCGACCTGTCGGTGCGCATGCTCGTGCGAACCGCCGCACTCAAGCTGATGTACCCCGAACAAGTGCTCATGCTTCAATCTAACCATGAGTTAGCCCAGCGAAACGGTGAGGGTATCCTCAAAGCGAGCGGCAACCAGATCAAGCAGTTTGACGAAGGTTTGGATTATCTGTTTGGTAATGACTCTGAAGTCGTACGCCAGGCAGTAAACAAGTATGTGGCGAGCTTGCCACTAGCGGTGCTATTGCCTAACGGTGTGATGTGTTGTCATTCACTACCGAGTCCGAGAAAGATGGATGCGTTTGATGCGCGGGTACTAACACGACGGTGCAGCGATGAAGACCTTGCTTCCAAAGGTAGTGCACATCTGATGGTCTGGGGACGACGGCACTCCGCAGAGCAAGGATTGAAGCTCGGCAAGATGTGGGGGGTCAAGCAATTTGTCATGGGGCATCAGAAAGCGGAAATGGGCTACGAGGAAGAGGGGGACAATATGCTTATATTGGCCAGTAATCATGATCATGGGGTCCTCCTGCCGATTGAGCTAGACAAGACCTACGATCAGGAAGCACTGGTAGGGGCGGTGGTGCGGTTGGGAGGCGTTTTGTTAGATTGAATCCTGATTGTGGTCGGTGGCGTTGGCAATAAGATGAATAGACAAAACGGTTATCGGTCAAGCAGGAATAGGCTGCGGCTGATGTTGGTTTTGTCTGCGATAGTAGAACTGAACACACGATCATGTTGAAAGGAACAGATCATGGGGCCAAAGAGAATGTTTGTGTTGATGGGTGCGGTGGTGCTAATGAGCATGCTTGCCTTTGTGGTTGTAGAAGCTGCCGACAAACCTGCAGCCGAAGCAAAGGTCGTTGCTGATGTAAAGGCACAAATGGACGAGCATGGCCATAAAGAACATGGCGAGAAGATGCATGAAAAAGACATGCACGACGGCATGAAGATGAATGCCGAGGGACAAATGATGGAGCCGGGCAAAACCCCGGAGCATTGGAAAGGCATGAAGGGGATGGCTGAGGGCAAGGATATCCTTGGCAGCTTGACCGAAGCAATCGCTGTGATGCAGCCCACCGAAGGCAGCACCACCAAGGGAATGGTACGGTTCAAGGAAGTCCCGAAGGGTGTGATGGTTGAAGTCCATATTGAAGGGCTTGAACCAAAATCCGTACACGCAATCCACATCCATGAATACGGCGACATCAGTAACCCTAAAGGCCTCGCCACCGGCGATCATTACAACCCACAAGATCATCCCCACGGTTTACCGGGCAACATGGACCGGCACGCCGGCGACATGGGCAATCTTTATGCTGATGAGAAAGGCACCGCACACAAGGTTTTGCTGATGGACATCATCACGATTGGCAAGCCATACAATCCAGTAATTGGACGCGGTGTGATCATCCACGCATCAAATGACAAAGGCACACAGCCTGTAGGTGATGCCGGTGGACGTATTGCCCAAGGCGTGATCGGTGTGGCCAATCCAAAGAGTATGGCGGGCATGTCGATGACACCGACCGAAGTACCCGCGATGGAAATGATGCCAGCCGAAAAGATGGACGACAACAAAGATAAATAAACGAATCATCTAACTGATCGTATTGATAAAGCGACTCTGCTTTTGCAAGGTCGCTTTTTTATATATGAATCAATCTGATTTCAACAACCTATTCAGGCAAGATGCGTCGCAACAGTTTGCGTATTAGGCGGTGTGATAACCCCACGCTCAGTGATCAAAGCTGTAATCAATTCATGTGGCGTAACATCAAAAGCGGGAGAGTATGTTTTAATATCATCCGGCGCGGTTTGATTGCCAAATCCCTTGGTAATTTCGGAGGCTGCACGTTCCTCGATGGGGATATGCGATCCATCAGGGATCGCCAAGTCAAACGTCGATGATGGCGCCGCTACAAAGAAAGGGATCTTGTGGTAGTTGGCAAGAACAGCAAGATTGTATGTGCCGATCTTGTTGGCGGCATCGCCATTGGCAGCAATACGATCCGCGCCAACGATGATGAGATCAATCTTGTTTTGCTGCATGACATGGGCAGCCATGTCGTCACAAATGAGCGTCACATCAAGACCTGCCGCGTCAAGTTCAAATGCTGTAAGGCGAGACCCCTGCAATAACGGACGGGTTTCATCAGCAAAAATACGAAGTGGGATCTGCTGTTGTTGAGCGGTATACATGGGCGCGGTAGCGGTACCAATCCCTCCCGTAGCCAGCGCACCAGCATTGCAGTGCGTCAATACACCAGCTGGCGATATTGAATCATTTGTAAAGGCCGGAACAGTCTGCTTGAAATACTCAAGCGCGTGGCTGCCGATAGCAACGCACATCTGTTTATCTTCTTCGTGAATCCTTTGCGCTTCAGCAAGTAATGCTGCAGGTAAATGATCTGACAACGAACGCATGCGATCAATAGCCCAAAAAAGATTGACTGCGGTAGGACGAGACGTCGCTAAATAATCCGCTGATTTTTGAAAACGGTCTTCAGCGGCCATCGCCGCAAGAGGTGAACCGGCAGGAGGTTCCTGGGCACCGACGACCATCCCATACGCAGCCGCGATACCGATAGCTGGCGCGCCGCGTACAACAAGGCGTTTAATTGCATCCCAAACCTGCTGAACCGTCTTGCAGTCAAGATACTTTTCTTTTGTTGGCAACACCGTCTGATCAAGAAGGCGGAGGTGGCCTGTCTCAGCATCACCAACCCATGCAATATTCGTGAGTAATTCCATACGAACATGATAGCACTCATCTCTCCTCGCGGAAAAGATACAAAAAAGGACCGCAAAGATGCGGCCCTTAAAGGAGAAAATCAATAATTGGAATCGTGTTTATTTGCGACGACGCAGCAATGCCAAACCACCAAGGCCAAGCAGCGCGAATGATGCGGGTTCTGGCACAGTTTCGACTGCAGAAAAGTTAGTAAAGTTTGGTGTCAGGTATGCGAGTGTATCCGCACCGTCATTGATACCTGCATATGGATCGTGTTTCTGTGCAAATGCAAGGCCAGCGGTACCGCCGCTCAGCAGGTTGGCGTTGTCAATCGTTGTGGTAATGCTGTGGCTGGCGGTCGTCCAAGTCGCACCGTAGTCGTGTGACTTTGGATTGTTGAGAGTCAAGGTTGCATCAGCGCCAGACAGCTCGAGGATAAGTTCAAATTCAATCTCAGTATTTGTGTAATTTGCGTTTGCGTTGGGGAAGTAGTCTACCCAGAACTTCGCATTGTTCAGCGAGTTACCATAAGTGGCGTTACTGTAGGAGAAATCGAGGCTGATTTGATAGCCGGTTGTATCGGAGCCGGTATAGAATGGATCTGCGTTTGGCTCGAAACGAACACGACCCACAACAGCTTCGCCGCTGGCTTGCTGGCGAGCAAAAACAGAGATGTGTCCATCGTTTTCAATATTGGACATAGTAAAAGTCGTGGAGATGGTACCGTCAACCAAACCTGCCGTTGGCGCAGCAGTATAAACAGAGTTGCCGTACCAAACAGCGTTGCCGACACCACTACCGTTTGACTTAAGGCCATTATTTCCAGCGAAAGACCAATCGGCACTTGCATCTTCAAGCTTAGTACCGCTGGCGTAATCCAGGGAATCTTGGAAATCAACGGCTGCCTGCGCGGTGTAACCTGCAAACAATGCAGTTCCCATCGCTACCAGTGCTGTTGTTGTTAGTTTTGTGATCATAAATATGTCCTCTCTTAAATGATTAAGACTTTCTACCAACTCCTGCTTACATCACGACCGTGATGGATAACAGATAAAAAAATTCAAACTTGCAGATCAGAGATGATCATGTTGATGCCTGATTCACAGTACCTCGAAGTTTTACAAATGGGAGAGTGAAGGCGCAAGATTCAATGAAATGTAATTGACGGTGCGCTGTATGTATCTTTCAGTTGCGCCAACAAACAGAAGGGTGCGTGGAAGATGCATAACAATGGATGAAACCTTAAGCATCTTGTGTTGCAATGTTGAGATAGAAATATGGTAAATCGCAAGAGAAAAAACTGTATTTGACGTGATTTTACGGTCTTATAGGCATCAATGGGAATTCGATGAATCATAAAACAAAAAAAGCAGCTTCATGTGGTTTGCTGACGATTGAAGTACCGGTACAGCGAGGGCGTTGTACCATAGTATTCCCGGAATCGGCGGTGAAAATGCGAAGGGTGCTTGTAGCCAAAGGTCTTGGAAATTTCATTGATCGACATTTCGGTGTTTACCAGATACACCGCAGCAGCTTCAAGACGCAGTCGCAAGTGATAACGCTGTGGTGAGATGCCAACCTCGTTTGAGAACAATCGCACAAAGTGTTTTTCTGTGAGGTGCACCGCCTCAGCGATCGTTTGGTTGGGCAACACATCATGCAAATTAGTTTTCATGAGGTGGATGGCAGACGCAACCCGCTTATCACGATCAAGCTGTATCTCTTTGCCGAGTTGGCTGGAATTCTCTGCGACATCAGTTTTCACTTCAACAATAGACGGATGCACATGCACACCGAGTTGTTCGCGGATAACGATGATAAGAAGTTCTTCGATCGAAGCACGCAAACGCACCAGATACCCCGGCAAACGTAAACGATACTCTTCACACATGATCATGATGAGCCGCTCGATTCGCCGCGCCGCAGGCAGTTTCAATGTAGTGATTGGAGTGGCCAAGTCGGCGAGTTGCTGCAAACACGAGAATGAATCCTGTATCACAGGATCGTGATGTTCTGGCACGTCGATCTTGTCTAACTGCCCATCATGCAAAAGAAGTCGAGGATAGACCGCGATCGACGTCGCCCAACAACCTTGATCATTGCAAATGATCTCATGCCACGCATCGCCCATAGCGCAAACATGAACCTGCGGCGGCTCAATCGGAATCTCTTGGGTCGGCGTGCGTAAGATTCCACCGCCACGCGCAAAGTATGTGATCTCATAAAACGTATGACGGTGCGGCGGGAAAGAACCGATCTCGACAATTGGATAGATCTGAAAAACTTCTTCAGGCGAACCTATCACCAAAAGTTCATCAGGGTTCCGTTCAGACGGTACTGTAATCCGGGTGTCTTGCATGGCCAATTCTCCGTGGGCATAACCTTGGCGTATGAACGCGCATTACCCACTGGAGGAATGGCAGATAGAAAGGAAAATAATGAAAACTGCGCGACGATAAGATCATCTCTACCGCCGGCCGCTACCTGCAAATCGCATCATAGCATGAAAACGCGCAAACCTGCGCGCAACTTGCATGTAAAAAATGAATTTCGTCCAACAGTCAACTAACGTGCATCAGTCGCAAAACGTAAATATCAGAATTTACTGGTTAACTGCCAGCAGGAGGAACTGGCGGTGGTGGTGTGGGATTATGCGAACGAGGTTTAGGAACTTCAGTCGCAGTAATCACCGGCGTTGGCGGCTTAGACGTGGTCATAGCAGGTGGGGAGTTACCGGGAGTTGATGATCTTGCAGACGAGTCAGATTTTTTACGCACCTTGCGGGCTTCATTGATGGTGAGGTGTCGCCCGTTGTAGACCTTGCCAGCCAACTCTTCAATAGCTTGGCGTCCTTCTTTAGGGTCGGGCATTTCAACGAAGCCAAAACCACGTGACTTCCCCGTTTGTGGATCGACGATAACGATCGTTTTATTCACCGCGCCAAAGGCCTCAAATAGCTTGGCAAGATCGTCTGCGGTCGTGTTGTATGGCAAGTTCCCGACGTAAATATTCATCATCATGATTCAGTTCCGATGTGATTGCCCGTGCGAAGTTGTCCGCGGCACGATCGGGTTGTCGTACACACGGCTTTCAAATAAATGCCTCCAAACATGCGAAATGCGAAAAGATACAACAATGCATACCGTCAGAACGGCCCATATATTCACGACAAGATGAGGTACTACAACCAGGCGGCGTGCTTTATGATGAGAAAATAAATAATTCCAAACCTTCGCTACCCCATTACCTATACCCCATACCGGACCCCTAATGCAAGCATTTTTAAGATGGTTTTGGCAGTGAATTGCCCTAGCCATGGCTGGGGTCGACGGCTCCGACTGGGGTTTTGTTGTAAGAGCTTCCAAAATACCAACCTATTACAAACAGTTGCAACTTCAATAGTTCTAACTCACAATGTAGCCGCCATTCTGGGCCACCGGGAACCATTTTCGCCACCACGAAAGACATCATGTCAAATCAATCCCAACCTGAAAAAAACGATCACACACACCAGCCTCATTCCGAACCTAACCAGAACACACCACAACCAAATGTCCCCTATCAACCACCCATTGCTATCAACTCTGGGATGGCGACCGCCTCGCTTGTTTTAGGCATCATCGGTCTGGCAACCGGCTGCTTGGGGATTGGCATTATCCTCGGCATCATCGCACTAATCCTCGGGTTTATCGCACGCAACGAAATCTCCGCCTCGTCCGGACGACTCAAAGGCGAAGGCTTTGCACTCACTGGCATCATCTTAGGCATCGTCAGTCTCGTCATGATTATCCCCCTACTCATCGGCATCATGCTCCCCGCACTAGGGGCCGCCAGGCGGACCGCTCGCCAAATGCAGAACAACACCCAGGTCCGGGGTATCCATCAAGGCATAGTCATTTTTGCCCAATCAAACCGCGGCTACTATCCCGGCCTCGATTCACGTGGCCTTGATATCGGCATCCGACCCGATGAGCGCTTCCAGCTACTCCTAGACAGCAACTACTTTACGGGCGAATATGCCATCAGCCCGGCAGAAACAAAAACGGTCTGGCAGGGCGGGCCAGTCACCACGAACCATTTCTCTTACGCAATGCTCAGCTTGAGCAAGCCCGGTGAACGCCGTAACGAATGGTCTGAAACCATCAACGGCCTCGCTCCCATCATTGGAGACCGCAACACCGGCAGCAACCCCACCAGCAACATCTCTTCGATTCACACAGCCCCCAACAGCGGCGAGTGGCGCGGCACCGTAGGCTACAACGATACGCATGTTGAATTTGAGAACACCCCACTGCAAACCACAAAGTTCGGCAGTGGCCCCACTCACAACAATGACAACCTCTTTACCATCGATTCATACAACCATGACGATGCCTTCTGGGTCTTCGATCACAAATAAATTTCATCCGCGTTCCGGTTCGAGACCATGCACCTTCATTAAGCCTCAAACCTGAGGTTTTTTTAATATCACGCTCTATGATACCCATTAACGATGTCACCGAAACACATTAGCGCCAAACCATTTACCGCCGTGCTTCTTCCCGGCCTGCACGGTACCGCCGGCCTGTTTCACCAGATGAAACAGCATAAACCTGCTCGCTACACAACGCTGGAGATTAACTACCCGAAAGGTGTAATACATTCGTATGAAGAACTAACTGCCATGGCCAAGCAGCAACTCCTAACCATTAAAGGCGACTTTATCCTCGTAGGTGAATCGTTTTCGGGACCCATTGCGATCATGCTTGGAGCGCAGAAACTGCCGAGCCTGAAAGGCGTTGTGCTGGCCGCCTCATTTATTGAAGCGCCAAGATCAAAAATTTGGCGATACCTGCCAGGGCGAATGATGTTCTATATCGGTAATAGCATGATCAAAATTACCGAAAAGATGATGGGACGGCCCGACGGGATGCTCAAACGCATGGCGATGGCGATTGATGGCGTCAAAGCAAGTGTGCTTACTGGTCGTATCCAATCTGTGTTTTCGGTGGATGTGAAAGACAAACTCAAGCAGATGAATGCGCCACTGCTTTACCTGCGGGCAGAACGGGATCTGGCCGTACCTTCTCACAACGCAAAGATGATCAAGGCACACAAACCCTCTGTACAAATAATTGACATCCCCGCCAACCACCTGCTTTTGCAAACACATGCCCAAGAAGCATGGGCCGCCATCCAATCATTCATGAACGCCCCGGCCCAATCTCAATCGACCTAATAAAAACCCGAACCTATTGGGGTTTTATAGTTTCGTTATTTGCACTATACGATGAGCCAAAGCTTCCGGGGGCGGGGGGATAGGATTATGAAAGCAGCTTCTCAAGATCATCCCGTGTGAGCGAACGCAGAATGTTTTCTTCACCACCGACAATCGCATCGGCCAGCTTGCGCTTGCGTGCCTGCATCTCTGCAATACGTTGCTCAACGGTATCCTCACAAATCAAACGGTACGCAAATACCGGCTTGGTCTGACCAATACGATACGTTCGGTCGATAGCCTGCGCTTCAACCGCGGGATTCCACCATGGGTCGAGAATAAAGACATACTCAGCTGCAGTGAGATTCAAGCCGAGACCACCAGTCTTGAGCGAAATTAGGAATAACGGAATCGACTCATCGGTCTGGAATTTCTCAACCACTTCCTTGCGGTTACGTGTTTGGCCATCAAGATAACAATAGGGAATGCCGCGTTCATCGAGCTTACGACGAACCAATGCAAGCATCGACGTGAACTGCGAGAAAACCAGCGCCTTACTGCCTTCTTCAATGATGTCGGCTACACGTTCGAGCAATACCTCCAGCTTAGCAGCCGGCTCATCCGCGCGAGCTTCATCAATGAGGCCCGGGTGGCAGGAAGCTTGTCGCAATCGGAGCAGCGCTTCGAGTACCATGAAGGTTGACTTGCCCATGCCGGTTCCAGATGGTGCCGTCACACCGGCAGGTACAGCAGCATCGAGCTGGTTCATGAGTGCCGATCGGTAATACATCCGTAGATCGTCGTATACCTTACGCTGCTCTGGTTCCATGGAACAAACAATCGTCTGCTCGGTCTTCGGCGGCAGATCGGTCAGCACCTGCGCCTTGGTGCGACGCAAGATAAAAGGCCGAAGCGAACCGGCAATCTGCTGCAACATCGAATGCTTCGCCGCCCCCTCCTCTTCCTCACTCGCTTCTCGTTGAACGGATCGCGATCCGGCACGGATGATGTCGGCAAAACGTGCATTGGAACCAAGCATGCCCGGGTTCAGGAATTCAAAGATCGACCAAAGATCGCCGAGGTGGTTTTCAATCGGAGTACCGGTAAGGGCAAGCCGATGGCGGCCGCCCAAAATGCGCGCTGACTTGGCGGACTGCGAAGAAGCGTTCTTAATCGCTTGCGCTTCGTCGAGAATAATGTAGTCAAACTCTTGATGCTGCAGCTCTTCGATATCACGACGCATAAGTCCGAACGATGTTACGATCAGATCATGATTGGCAAAGTCCGCACGTTGCTCCGCACGGTCTGTGCCAGCATAAGCCATCACGCGCAGATCCGGCGTAAATTTCTCTGCTTCATCGATCCAGTTAAACACCACCGAACGTGGCACGACAACAATTGAAGGCCGATGCTTGGGCTTCTCGCCATCAAGCGTTTTGTCCATATGCGCTTCGATGCCTTGGTAACGCGCTTCAAGCATCGCAAGCACCTGAACGGTTTTACCAAGACCCATGTCGTCAGCAAGAATCCCGCCCATGCCAAAAGTTCGCAGGAAAGAGAACCAACCAAGGCCATCCTTCTGATAAGGACGCAAGATGCCGTGGAATTTCCCTTCCGCAGGCTCAAGCGGTTTGATGCCATCAAAAGCGCGGAGTTGGTTACGTGCAAAATCAAACTGCTCATCCACATGCACAAGCTCACGCTCATCAAGCAACGAGTCAAGCAGCGCCGCCTGCGACGGACGGAAACGCAGATGGTCCTCTTCAAGCTCACCCATCGCAGTGAGCAAGCCATGTTCTGCAAGCCATTCTTCGGGGAGCAAACCTTGTGAACCGTCATCCAGTTCTATCATAGATCGGCCGTTACGCGCCGCCTTCAAAATATCCGGCAACGCCACGTCCTGTTCCGTGCCATCAGCCTTCTTGAACTTCACCGTGCCACGCAATTCAAACCAGTCCGTGCCAGAGGTGACAGACAACGACGGAGGCCCCGCAGTGCGCACCACCAATCGATCTGCGGAAACCGCCCAACCCGCAGCAATCAGCCGACTAATGACGAACGGGATTTGCTTCATCGTCATCACTAACATATCTGGATTTGCCTGATTCGCCTGACGCAAACCGAGTGAACCAAGTTGACCAACAGCTTCGCGCTCTGCTTTTTTATCACGCCGAATCAAGATTCCTGTCGGCGGCAGCGCAGTTTCTTCATCTTCACTTTCCCCCTCCGGCAAATGATCTTGCGGTGGATCTATCTTATGATTAGGCGTCGCTTCAGCTTCTGTAAACGCTTCTGCACGCGGATCATCCAATCCGGTGGTTGTCTGCGCATTAGGCTCAACCGCAAGCTGTTCTTCGACAGCTTCTTCGTTATCACCTTGCGGGATAAGTGTGCCTGGCGTCATCGGCACAAACCGGCCGGCTTGGGAGGGATAAACACGACGACCGTCGTATTCAAACCACACGCGAGCGGCCAATGAATTTTTGTTCGATGCAGGAATCACTGCGGATGCTTCCGTCGTGCCCGGCGAAAAGATGTCTAACCTCGGACGTGGCGAAGCGTGACGTTCTTCGCGACCGAATCCAGCAGGCAGTTCAATCTCTGGTAACTGCGGCAACATATACAGCCGCTCTAAGAACCGTGGCACGTCATCATTCGGAATATGGATCGTCCGTGATTTGTTCTGATCTTCATCTTCCTCACGGAATTGCGATACCCAGCGGTAAGCATCACGATCATCAAATGGAGCCAGAAGATTGTCGTACACCACCAAGCCGTGCAGACCACCAAGGATCAAGTCCGGTTTATCGATCGCAAGATGCTTCTGCTCTGGACGGCGTAATTGGCAATTGATCACAAGCTGATCTTCAACCTCTGTGCCAAGCATCCAAAGCTTCCACGGCTCACCATCATCCCAGTGAAGTTGTTGCTCATTCGATCCGGTCACATCGTCGCCAAGATCAATGAAGCATCGGCCGGTTTTGATCAGCCGCTTCATGATCATGTACTGAGCCCCAGCAGCAAGTCGATAGATCGCATGCGGACGATCACGGCGAAGGTCCGCATCATCTGTTTCTTGAATGAGTGCACCGCCAATCACAAGCGAACACAATTCGCGATCTACAGGGTCAGTAAGCGTATCGGTTAGATCAACGGAAATTTTCAGTGGTTTGGTCTTCGCCCAACCAGTCGGCGTGGCAGACCGTTGACGCAACTCAATCACGATCGATTGGTATCGCTTGGATAGCTTCGGCGAAACAACGTAACACACTTGGCGTTGTGCAGACAAAACCGGCTGTGGCGGCGCTTTGCGTTCATAGGATGGCACGCGCAATAGTGCGAGACGCGTCACCCATTCCGGCTCTTTAGGCCGACGTGCAACGGTGGTTGCATCACGCTTCTTGGCCTTCAGTGCGCGCACGCGCAATTTGCGAAGCGCTTCTTTCTTTGCACCCGGTGCAGCATCTTTGTTTTGAATATCAATCAACGTGGCCCAGATGTGTTTGCAATACGAGCCGGAATTAAAGTGAGGACACGTACATTCAGCAATCGCGTTCCCATCTTCTTCGGAAATCGTCACCGTTACTGGTTCATGATCTTCCACCTCCGCGCGCACCAACTCACCATTGGTCGGAACCACACGACTAACTTTGCCATCCAATTGAACGGTGCGACCGTTCATACGAACAGAACTCTGAAAAAACGGCGACCAAATCGTCATCAAAGACATAAGAAGCGTTCCCTCGCAATTTATTTACGCATGAAGCAACACAGGCACCCGCGGACGATGTTCAATCGAAGAGGATTGACTGAAATCCGTGGCTTCAACAATCCCCAAACCTCCCAGCGTAACGAATGCAATGTCAATTGCAAGAACGCCTTGAAGTTGACAAAGCGCTTGCATGGTTGCCCACTTAAAGCGTGTCATTTAACCGCGGTGATTTTAGGCACCAACCACGGCAAAATCGTTGGCCACCGATGCAATAACCACGGAAAGAACCTATCCTGTGCGTGTGATCACACATCTTCTACAAATAAGTTCGGCGGACCCTACCCCCGAGAGCGTCCCAATACCGCTAAATCCGGCAGACACCAGTAGCACCCAAGCAGTCGCCCCTGCTCCGGAAAATATACTGGATACCCTGCAGGCTGAACTGATTGTTGCGTTGGTCGGCGTGATTGTTGCCGGCCTACTCGTCATGTGGTGGCAACTGCGGAAAAATGATTTTTCACTACAATCCGCACCCAAGCGACCTCACGACTTCGGCTTGATCGATTTTCTAGCCGTTTTCTTCCTCTATTTTCTCGGCCAATTCATCGTGCAACAGATTGCCATCAACTTTATTGGCATCAACCAAGACACTCAGCAATTCGACTTCGCCTCAGATTCTCAATATGTCCGATTCAATCTCATCGGACAGATTGTGACTTACATCCCCGGCATCCTCTACCTTCTTGGCAGATGCGGCTTCCTTAAAAACGGCCTCAAACAATTTGGCTTCATTCCACGAAAACCGCTCCGTGATATCAAGCTAGGAGTACTTGGTATCGTCATCTCTCTGCCTCTCGTCTTCGGCATCAGCGCAATCATGGTCATCATAAGCCATCTCCTCGGCGAGAACGTCCCGGAGATCGGGCATGTTCTTCTGCAAAAACTAGCTGACAGCACCACCTTTGAAATACCACTCCTACTCGGCATTGGAGCGATCCTCCTTGCACCTGTCTTTGAAGAAATCTTTTTCCGCGGTGTCGTACAAACTGCACTGCTCAACATGCTTGGTAAACAGCAGCGCTGGCTGGTCATCTTCTTGGCAGCCACTGGCTTTGCGCTGATTCATCTGAGCGCCCTACCTTCATGGCAACCGCTGCCAAGCCTGTTCCTGCTCGGATTAATCATGGGTTATGTCTATGAAAAAACTGGTTCACTTCTGCCTCCCATCTTGATCCACATGGGATTCAATGCGTTTAACTTCAGCATGGTACTGCTCAGCGCGACCGCAAAAGGCGCGT
This sequence comes from Poriferisphaera sp. WC338, assembly GCF_050931845.1. Lineage (GTDB taxonomy): Bacteria > Planctomycetota > Phycisphaerae > Phycisphaerales > Phycisphaeraceae > Poriferisphaera. Next base: position 94,636 of record NZ_CP194516.1, on the reverse strand, counting down.
AAAAAAGCCGGCCTATATCACAGCCGGCTATTAAAAATCAAACACCATTTCGCATCACGATCCTTCAACCGGTACGAATTGGTCAATCGCCAGGCCAAACCCCGACAGCGCCGTAGGCGTGAACGGATGGTTCGTAATGAGATCTAGCTTACGAATACCCAGATCGCGCAAGATCTGACAACCAATGCCGTAATCACGCTTGTTTTTAGGCGGTTTAATACCGGGCGTTTCGTGTTCTGCACCGATTTTGATCCGGTCATCCGAAGCTAACTCATGATTAGACGGCAATGTTGCCGTTTGCAGATCACGCAACACGCCGGTTCCCATGCCTTCGTGCCGGAGGTAAACCAGCGCGCCCCGCCCTGCTTTTTCGATCATCTGCATCGCGGTCTTCAAGGTGCTGCCCGACGGCTGCGTCACATCACCAAACACATCGCCGAGTAGGTTATGTGAATGCATGCGGGTCAGGATCGGACCATCACATTCAACCGGATCGCCAGAAGGATCAAGCTGCCCGATATCGCCCTTCACCAGCGCGACATGCGGGAAAGGATCGACTTCCGAACGATAGGTGAGCAAGCGGAACGAGCCGCACTCGTTTTCAAACGGCTGCTCACTCATGCGATGCACCAACTTGTCGCGCTGCATGCGATACTCGATCACGTCCGCCACTGTACACATCTTGATCTTGTGCTTCGCGCAAAACGCCTCGAGCTCCGGCCGACGCGACATCGTGCCATCTTCATTCATCACTTCAAAGATCACCGCACCTTGTTGCAAACCCGCTAGTTTGCACAAATCCACCGACCCTTCGGTCTGTCCACACCTGACCAGCGACCCGCCAGACTTCGCACGAAGCGGTTGCACATGGCCGGGGCGTGCGAGATCTTCGATCTGTGTTCGCGGATCAACCAATAGCTTGCATGTGATCGAGCGATCTTGCGTGGAGACGCCGGTGGTCACACCAAATCGCGCATGACCATCTACCGTAACGGTGTAAGCTGTTGAAAGCTGCGAGGTGTTAACATTAGTGATAGGTGGCAGATCGAGCTTGTCACAGATCTCACCTGAGAGTGCAACGCATAGCAAGCCACGCCCCTCACGGAGCATGAAATTAATGTTCTCGGGTGTGGCAAACTCCGCGGCACAAACAAGGTCACCCTCGTTTTCACGCGATTCATCATCGGCCAGAATGATCATCCGGCCAGCTTTCAGTTCTTCCAAAATTTCAGGGATACTGTCCATACCGATATTTTCGGCCAGTTCACGCGCCATGTCGAATCCAGACGCTAATCCGGTTTTTTGCGCAAAATTACATACAAAAAAACCGCATCAAATATGCGGTTATCTGCTGTATTATTGCTCAAAAATCAACACTCAACGGAGATGTTAGTTACTGGTCAAACCCATTGAGGCTGCCAAGATATTGGCAGCAATTCCACCAATAATGGCAAACGACCAAATAATCATCACCGTCTTATGTCCCATTTCATCTGCTTTTGACCACCCCATGATAAAGGCCCAAAGCGCACAAAAAATACCGATGACACCGTGAACAATCGCTTCGTTTGTGAACAAACGAACCAGCGTGAAAATCCAGCAACCTAAAGATGTCAAACCACAAACCAATAATAAGATAAGAACAAGAATTTCCATCACAACATCCTTTCAAAAATGAACCTATAACAATTCAGTATGCATGCTGTACCAAACGGAATAGCCAATAAACCAGCCATAAACCCAGTACGATCTGCATAAACCCGGAAGACAATTCCCATTTTTTCACTGTGGCAATGTATCGCATACGGATTCGCTCCGGTAGCAACACATTGATCACGAGCAACAATCCAAAACAAACCGCCACTCCACCAAATAAATGTTCGCTTAATGAAACCCATATCCGTCCATGCAATAGCGATATCACTGAACGTGTCAAACCGCACCCCGGACAATCTATCCCAATTGTCGTAGGTAGAGGGCATTGCCAAGACCATAAACCCGCAACGTTTAGACCAAGATGTAAAACAATCACCCCCAACAACAACATTGAAAATCTTCTCACTCGTAAAAATTTCGCGAGAAGTGCTCCGCCTAACGGTTTGATGAATTTGATTGGTTTAACCGATATTTGAATCGCAATGCTCCCCAAAATAAGGCCTAAGGGAGCCATACTCTAACACAACTACCGATGCATGAATAGATAAACGCCACGCTCACTTTCGCAGGCTTGCCACATTAATAAAAATAAAATGTTTGAACAGATCGACTCATGCCCCTCGTGGCGGCGTCAGTGACAAAATCGTCCGCGGTGCGAAGCGGTACTTCTCAATCACTCGCACAATATCCTCACGGGTCACCGCCATCAATCGAGCAAGCTCTTCACTGAGCGGCGTGTACTCGCCTTGATACAACCATTGCCCACCTAGCCCTTGCATCCGCCCTGCTGGACGCTCGCCTTGCAACGTCGCTGCCGTCGCCAGCTTGTTTTTCGCTCGCTCTAACTCACCGCCTGTTAAGCCCTCACCCGCTTCATCAAGCACTTCTTCTAAAATCGCTTGCACCTGATCGCCCTTTTCTGGATCACATGATGCGTAAGCAAAGAATGAGCCGGTCTGGTCATAAGGCAGGATCGACATGTCCGCTTCATCAGCATGACCCGGATCAACCAGTGACCAGTAAATCCGCGAGCCATCCGAGTCCCCCAAGATATCCGCCAGCACCTTCGCCGGATACCGATCCATGTCCTGCGCCGACGGCCCGGGACACATCAGCCCAATGTAATGTCTGCTCGTCCGCTCATCTTCTATCTTACGATTAGACAATTCAAAAATCGGATCTTTATATACCCGCCGCGCACCAGTCGGCTTCCAATCCTCGGTGATCTTCGCCACATCATCCACCAGCCTGTCGAAATCCAATCGCCCCGCGGCCGACACCACAATATTGTCCGGCGAATACCGCTGCTCGAAATAATCCCTCATCTGCGTAGCGGTCAGATCTGTTACCGACTGTACAGTTCCCAACACACGATAAGACAGCGGATGCACACCAAAAAATTCTTCAAGCAGTTGATCTTGAAGCCGCCATGATGGACGATCGTCGTACATGCCGATCTCTTCGATGATGACATTCTTTTCCATGTCAAAATCTTCATCGCGTAATGCCGGCCTTAAAATATCACCAAGCAAATCCACCGCTGCTGGCAAAAACTCCGGCAACACATGTGCAAAGTACACTGTCATTTCATGTGATGTAAACGCATTGTAGTTCGCACCCATGTCGTCGAACTCACGATTCACATCATCCGCGGTCCGCCGCGTTGTTCCCTTGAACATCATGTGCTCAAGAAAGTGCGACACACCCATCAGCGCATGATCCTCGTCACGGGTTCCAGCCTTCACAAAGTAGCCCACTGCGGCGGTATGCGCATCGGGGTTCGGCTCGGCAATGATCGTCAGACCGTTCGGAAGGGTGTGCTGCTTAAACTGAATGGACATGCGAGATTCCTGTTACCGTGAGGCGATTGCTTAGGGTCAGCATTGTACTGCTACGTCGCCTCGAGGACACATCGGTAACGCATAGATCTTGTTTTGACACGAAAAATGCCTGACGGCAGACAGCCATCAGGCACGATGAATTTCAGATTGTGATCCGTACGATCAGCCGGATGCTTTAGTCAGCTCATCGACAAAGTCAGCCTTAGGCGTGACACCAACAAACTTGCGGACCACTTCGCCACCCTTGAAGAGGATGATTGTTGGGATCGCAGAGATGCCAAACTTCACAGATACTTCACGGTTGGCATCAGTATCGACCTTGCCGACCTTCACTTTACCTTCAAACTCGCTGGCAAGCTCTTCGATCGTCGGGGCAAGCATACGGCAAGGCATGCACCACTCGGCCCAAAAATCCACGAGGACCGGCTGTGAGCTATTTACAACTTCTTCATCAAAGTTTGCGTCTGTCAATTCAAGCACTAATTCGCTTGCCATGATTGATCTCCTAATGTTCCGATTGACCTGCCCGTCATGAGCAGATCATGAGCGATTTTAGGGACGAACTGTCGGATCATCAACTGCCCACGGGGGAAGATGCCATCCGAAGCCTGCCCGATATCCGTCCGGGCTGTGTGTGGTTCCCTTGGGAGGAATTAACTGTGATGATATCAACTTTATTCATCCGGGATTTGTTTTCCCACCAGTCGAACTCACCCCGCACCAAATTCATCGACAATTCACTGCCTGGAAAACCAATCTCCGCCAGACCATATAACCAGCCAATTTTACCTGTCTTCCCATAGAACCTCCCACAATCGCAATAATTCACGATTTTGCGCGTTTTGTACTTAGTACACACCAAACTGATGTTATATTAGGGACATCATCTCGTCACATGCCTGTGGCTTGGAGAAGGATCATCTTTTTTCGCTGTTGTCTTCCGGCTTTGGAGGGAATTTTTAAGTATGAACACCTCAGGTATCAAGCAATTTATCATCGGATTTAGCATACTGGGCGCATTGACCATCGGCGCAAGCCAAACCCAAGCCATCGTCGTCACCAGCGGCAGCCCAGGCTTCCCCGCACCCCTGAATAACACCAGCCCATTCGGCGCGAGTGAAGAATGGGACCGTGTGCAGATGCAAGGCAACCCCGATGTCATCTCACATGGCACCAACGTCTATCTCGGGAACGGTTGGGTCCTCACAGCCAACCACACCGGCGGCAAAAACAAATTCAACTTCGGTGGCTCAAGCTACAACATCATCCCCACCTCCGGCACAAGACTCACCAACCCCGATGATGGATCATTAACAGACCTTTATATGTACCAAGTCGATATCCCCGATGGCGATCCGCTTGCGTCCATGCCCAACGTCACCATCGCCTCGTCGGTCAGCGTCACCGATCCCGGACTCATGATCGGTACCGGCGTCACACAAGTCTCACTCACCTCTGATACCTCATACCTCGGCAACGATGGATTCACGACCCAACCGCTTGATGGCGATCCAATCGTCCGAGAAAAGAAATGGGCCAACAACTCTGTTGCTGGTAAATATACGTTTGATCCCGGCACGTCTCACCCACTTGATGGTGCTGCCGGCTTGAACATCCACGCACTACTCCTGCTCGAATTCGATATGACCACGCCAGGCTCAGGTGCAGCCACCGGTGGCGATTCAGGCTCAGCATTCTTCAAACAAGTCAGCCCAACTGAATTTGAATTGGCTGGCATTGCCCACTTCATCACCAATGCCGTTGATAATTCAACCGATCCCCCCGGTGTACAACCCCCAAATACCCGCGTCGACGGTAACTTATCTGTCTATTCAGACCTCTCCTTCTACAAAACTCAAATTGAAGCCATCCTCGCCACGACAGTGCCAGAACCCACCACAGCTTTGCTGCTCACGCTCGGCACTCCACTACTCATGGCCCGCAACAAAAAACGCAGCTAAACCAGCCAACCCAACATCATAAACATAAATAAAAAGCTCCGCCTTTCGACGGAGCTTTTTTTACTGCCAATAGATTGAATCCTGGCTTCAGATCACCTTTGCTGCATGGATCTGCTCACATCGCAACGTTGGATCATACAATTCATCCGCCTCGGCCACGATCTCACAAAACACTACCTGCCCCGTCCTCATCATACGACAAAGATACGGCAAACACTTCCCGCACTCCCGCCCAGCACCTGTTGCTTCACACAACTGCTCAAGTGATAATCTTTCCGCTGCCGCTTTAAGCTTTAGCTGTGAAAACAATCGCTTTTTACAGACACATCGTTCAATACGCATGAAATAGAACCTTGAATTAAATCGAATCACTCCAAGTCAAAAAGTGAGTTATCCTCAGGACCAAACCAGCCCGATTCGAGCGATATCATCTTCGCCGCATCCGAGCCCGGCACGTAGTACGCACTCGCTGCAGACCATTCGACTTTGTGCGAATCTGTATGACCGTCCACCCAAGCTACATTGGTCGTGTGATTCTGATGACGAAAATGAATGGACGGCGTTGGTGTTCCCCAACTCGGCTGAAGCACCCCAGCATTGATCCAATATCGCCCACCAATAAAGGAATATTCGATCAACCGCAACGATCCCGATTCATGTCGCCATAAACCAGTGTCAGTAAACATAACTGTCTGGGATGCATCCGCCACATCGTCCGTCCGCGCGGTGTTCATCGACGCATCATTGGATGGCAACCCTGTCAACGTATAAAGATCGTATCGGCCGCCAACATAGTATTCGTTGTAACCGTACCCACCACAGCTTGCTTCAAAAGCAAACCCACCCACGCCCGGATTATCCTGCGTAAACTCAAGCACGGTGGGACATTGTCTTGATGCTTCATCACCAAAATAGCCACTAAGTACACTGCGAGAGTGATCAAATGCTTCAGTGTTATTATCACGTTCACCGTGCCAACGATGTAGGTTGTTCGGCGTAACACTGCTACCCTTGTGATAAGCAGCCGGTACATAATGCTCTTTGCTATCCGCAGCATAAACTGTGTTTGCGATCGCAAGCTGTCGCAAATTCGAGGCACACACAATACGCTGCGCTGCCTCGCGTCCCGAAGCTAAGGCAGGCAAAAGAATACTGAGCATCAGCGTAATAATGCTGATCACCACCAGCAGTTCAATGAGTGTAAAACCCTTTGTTTTTCGCATCCATTCCATCATAACCACGTCTTATCTACGAAACTTCTCAGCTACAAAATTCAAAATACCTGCTGTTGATTTTCACCAACAGCAGATGGGAAAAGGGGGATGTCAAGATGCTTTACGGCGAGTGAGCAAGAGGCCTGCGGCGCCGAGGAGTATGAGTGATGCGGGCTCTGGAACTGTTGCACCCCAAAGAATCGAATTCCCGATGGTAAAAGTTGACCAATTAACATCATTGCGGAGTGCAAAGATATCGTCGCCATTGCCGACGAGCTGATAGCCATAGTTATTGGCAGCAACGTCGTTGATGACGTGTGATTCAATAGCGGAAGTGGTGAGATCGAAGCTCTTAAGCGTGTTGGAAAGTTCAAAACCTGAGGCAAAGAGTTTACCACCCGCAATCGCAAGCGAACCGGAAGTGCCAAGGTTCGTAAGAAAATGAGCGTCTGTATTATCATCACCTGCAAGAGTAATTGCAGTGTCGCTGGTGATCGCCTGCCCTAATTCAGCTGCGGTGAACTTGAAGATGTTGCCTGACGAATTAGTGAGATAGACATCTCCTGCATCACTCACGGTCATGCCGCCGGAGAAAAGACCGTCGTTCGTAAACTCGACAACATCTTGCGATGCCCACGAACCGTTATCATCGTAAATACGAATCAGTTTATTCGTATAGGAATCATCTACGTTCTTTGATTTCGCCACCAGGTACATCTCGTCACTGCTACGCCAATCACCGGCATAGACATTTTCAGTTGCTGCAAAATCTGCAGAGAAAGTCACCGCCGCCGTATCCAGACCACTAACCAGATTTAATGGACGAGCAGTATTAAAGCTGCCGCCCTGTCCCCAAAAAGCTTCTGAGGTGTTGTACGGATTAACGACCATGAAAGAAGGGTCACCTTTGGAGAAGATGCCACCAATTTGGGTCCATTCATGCTGCTCAATAACGCCATCATCCTGTGAATTTGTTCCTGTAATATGGATACTGCGGCCTGAGGTATAGACAAATTGCTCGACGCCGTTGATCGTTGCTACATCAATACGGACATTGTTGCCATCCTGCGGTGCAAGATATCCATAATTCTCAAAAGTAAGTGCTGCCTGGGCAGATGTCACTATCACCAGCGAAATGAAGCTCATTACTGCAATCGTTTTTATCGTTTTCATCTTTTCCTGTTCTCCTATTTGCCTTGAATAATTCGTTTTTTGCTGAAGCCGGCAAATACTCCAGCATGTTTTTATTTCAGTTAGTTTCTATCCAGCAATTAGATTGTTCGTTGACGACCACGTACAGCCAAACCAAACAAACCCAATGTTGCAATCAACATCGCCCCAGGCTCCGGCACCACATTGATCACACCAACAGCATCCAAATCAAAACCACTCGATGAAAACGGTGTTGCATACGGATCATTGATTACATTGCCAAGCGAATCTGTCGTCGCGTGCAGCGGATTGATCGAACCTACCACGTCAACCACACGTACATGTGTGATGTTATTCACATCGAGACCAATGGTGCCGACAAGTTCTTCAAGATCAAACGGGGTGCCATATCCTTGCCGATACTTACCTGCTAAATTATCCAAGTTGGTTGGATCCAATGTACCGAACCCACCTACCTGTGTTGTGGTTTGCGTTTCAGACACCGCATCAAAACGGAAGAAATTGATCCCATCCGAACTCACTTCAACAAAAGCCAGTTCTAGAAACACATCACTGAAGCTGTTTTCAAACACTGCAAAATCTGCACCATCACCATTGGCAATCGCGGTATCGAATGTCAGTATCGCTGACCCTCCATCACCCAAGCTCACCACATCAAGCGATGTGCCTTCCGCCTTGCCAATTGCTTCGCTATCTGTACCAAACGAAGCGTTGGCACCGCCGGGGTTAGCAATATCCGCTAACCCTCGTACTACGGTTGCACCAGTCGCCCAGCCAACAAAAGCAACATCATCTTTGTGGATGGCGGTGCTACCTGTTTGACCGGCCGCCGGCGCAAATGAACCTGCAAATGCAGGATTTAATCCGCCAAACGTGCCCACCAGCGCAGCACCCGATAAGAACAATAATTGATTCATCATTTCGACTCCTCTGCCTTGATTCGCGCAAGACATCCCCTGTCATGGTTGACAGATTTCGTGCCTTCACTGGGAGTCGTTCATTCACAAGAGTTGCAACCGCCGGGGAATTGCGGAAGCACTGCCCTTGTGTCCCTTCTCGCGAGGACACGAATACGGCACTTCCAGGCAGGTCTTCCGGCTTAGAGCTTCTGTCCACGTTTCCGCTTGCCTTCCCGATTGACCCGTTGCAGATCAATCAGTGACTTTCGCGGTTGGTGGGCGACTGCATCATGCAATCGGCTCATCACGGCGGCGCGTCCGCAGAGGAATTCCCTTTTCCAGAGTCAACTGGTCCATCCATCTTGATCATCCCATTTAGGAGATCAAAATTTCAGGAAGGGGCACCTCGTTTCCCATTTTCAGAGACAACTGTTAAACACAAGCTGTCTCACCTGTAAGTCTATTCAAAATAGCCCGCCGGCCTAAAGGCGTCAAATATCGAACAAAAACCCCGTTTCCTACGTTCTAAACGCCCATCACCCCTCACATCCACAGATTGTTCACACCCAGATTCCCTCACTGCCTCACTTGCAAACGCCTCAGAAACAGATAAACTTGTTCGCTCACAAATGAAGATATGCGGGTGTAGCTCAGTGGTAGAGCGTCACGTTGCCAACGTGAATGTCGTGGGTTCAAATCCCATCACCCGCTTTTTGGCGCTAGCCGACGTAAGTTGACTAGCGTTTTTGTTTACACACGCATCTCACATAACCGCAAATAGAGCAAAATCAGAAAGATCAAAACAGAAATCAACTTGCGGTTGATCTTGCTAGGGGATAACAAGCACACCTTGAAACCAACCGTAAATCGGCATCATGTCCAGCACTACAAGCTGTTTCTCCGCATCGGCGATATCACCTGCTTAAGATCGCATGGCAAAGAATAAGCCCCTCTAAAAGCTTCCCCCAACCCTAAAGGCTCGAATGGATATCGTTGAACAAAAATGAGGATTAGCACAATTATCTAGTACGTGCTGAGATAGCCTGAGCAATCAACTATACATATCATATTTAGCAGCATGTCAATAAGTTCCACGAGGCATGTCATTTGAAAACATCACGTACTCGATCTAAAACACACGCCAGATCAGAAGAGTGCCATTTAGCGATAGACGAAAGAGTAAAAAAATTAACATGAGTCCTATGAAAGCGGATGATGTTTTTGATAAAGTAATCAGATAAAACGTATCAACGCAGTACCCATGGCAATCTATCATTCGACATTTATAACCTCTATGTATAAACAAAGATGAGTAAGCTTCATTTTTAAACGTGCAGTAATGTCATTCAAAATGAACTTCCACTCAATCGCGCAAGCTAGAGGAAGATCGGATTAACACTCATGAATAAATGCGCTCTCATTACAGGAATCACCGGACAGGATGGATCGTACTTGGCCGAATTCCTACTCGCAAAAGGATATGAAGTTCATGGTCTCATCCGACGGTCCAGCACTTTCAGTACTGAACGCATCGATCACATCTACGCCGATCCGCACGAATCAAGCACTAGGCTTCATCTGCATTACGCAGATCTCACCGATGGAGCAGGTCTTTCGCGCGTCATCCGCGAAATCAAACCCTCCGAAGTCTACAACCTAGGCGCTCAATCGCATGTCCGCGTCTCCTTCGATCAACCCGTCTACACTGCAGAAACAACGGGTGTGGGCACGCTCAATCTTCTCGAAGCAATACGGGACTATCAAGATCTCACTAGCGAGCAAATTCGCTTCTACCAAGCGTCCTCATCAGAAATGTTTGGCAAGGTCGCCGAAGTACCACAAAAAGAAACTACTCCTTTCTACCCTCGATCCCCTTACGGCGTTGCAAAACTCTACTCACACTGGATCACTATCAACTATCGCGAATCATACAATATGCATGCCTCTTGCGGCATCCTCTTCAACCACGAATCGCCTCGACGCGGCGAAACCTTCGTGACACGCAAAATCACGCGCGCCGTAAGCCGCATCAAATGCGGACTACAAGACAAGCTCTTTCTCGGCAATCTCGACGCATTACGCGACTGGGGGTTTGCTGGTGATTACGTCGAAATGATGTGGCATATGCTCCAACAAGATTCGCCTGATGACTACGTTGTCGCAACTGGTAAAATGTACTCGGTCCGACAGTTTTGTAAAAAAGCCTTTAGCCGTGTCGATCTAAATTATGAGGATTATGTCGAAGTTGACCCACGCTACTACCGCCCTGCTGAGGTTGAGCAATTGCTTGGTGATCCAGAAAAAGCAAAAGAAAAACTTGGCTGGGTGCCTAAAACAAGTTTCGATGAACTCGTCAACATGATGGTCGACTATGACCTTGAACTCGCACAACGTGAACTAACCCTGCGTAACGCTGGACACGAAGTCAGCATTCAAGATGGTGTACGCCACTAATCAATTATTAGAATCGGTTCTGAAATCCAAGCAAAACTCAGATTCTATTCACAAGGCAGTATCTAACCAGAGAGTTTTGAAACAACATGGATCTCAAAGATCAAAAAATAACCCTCACTGGAGGCGCTGGATTTTTAGGTAAGTTTGTACGAAAAAAACTGCTAAAACACGGTGTTTCTGATGAACAAATCTTCATTCCTCGACGTAAAGATTATGATCTTACACAAGAGTCTGCGGTAATTCGCTTATATGAAGATGCAAAACCAGACGTCGTCATTCATCTGGCTGCAGAAGTAGGTGGCATTGGTGCAAACCAAGATCATCCGGGTCGCTTTTGCTTTGCAAACCTCTCGATGGGTATGCATTTAATTGAGCACGCCCGCATCAATGGAATCAAAAAATTCGTCCAGACTGGCACCGTCTGTGCTTATCCTAAATTCGCACCAATCCCGTTTAAAGAAGATGATCTATGGAACGGATACCCCGAAGAAACCAATGCGCCGTACGGCATAGCAAAAAAAACTCTTTTCGTCATGCTTGACGGTTATAAACGTGAGTATGGTTTAAATTCCGTAGTTGTTTTGCCAGTAAACTTGTATGGTCCAGGTGATAACTTCGACTTGCATACCTCGCATGTTATCCCCGCATTAATCCGAAAATGTGTCGAAGCACGTAATAGAGGCGATGTATTTATCGAATGCTGGGGAACAGGCAGTGCTTCTCGCGAGTTTCTATATGTTGAAGATGCTGCGGAAGCGATTGTCGCTGCTACTGAGAAAATTGACACCCCTACTCCAATCAATCTCGGCACATGCAATGAAATAAAAATAAAAGATCTGGCAAAACTAATTGCACAACTCACTGGATTTAAAGGTGGAATCAGGTGGAATTCAACTAAACTCGACGGCCAACCTCGCCGCTGTCTTGATATAAACAAGGCAAAAAAACTCATGGGTTGGCAAACTCAAATCGGATTTAAAGATGGATTAATGAGAACCATCGATTGGTTTGAAATACAGAATCTCCTAAAGTAACTTCGGACTAACCAAAAAACAACAACGACAATCATTCATGGCAGCTGGATGGCATTACGTGCATAAAAATGGAAAAAGAAATGTAGAGCATCCTCCAACAATTTGAATATACTACGACTGTCAAATTAGACGATTTAAAACAACAAATTATAAACTATCAGAGCTAATGGAAAACTATGAAACACAAGAAACATGGAGGCAATAACGTATAAAATCCCAGTGTTGGAAATTTCGTGTCCATCCAGCCTAGGGTGGACACAATGACTTGCAAGTTTCTAATCTTTCATAATTTCGCGCACCATTACATATAGATCACACTGACAAATTAGTCACAAAATAGATCTCAACCTCGTTTCGTTATTTTTAGAAATGCTATAATACTTAACCAAAAACAAAAGGGGGTAAACTGAAGCTTATTATTCAGGAACCTATAAAGAAAACGCTATACGACCTGGGCTGTATCAAATTGCTCATAATTGGTTATATTGGAAAAATTTGGTTTTGAAAATATAGAAAATTAATTTAAATTACGGGCATTTATAAACCTGATGCGTAGTGTAAGATCGTTGTTTAATTAGCTGAATTCGGAATGTGTTACATCTTAAGAGTGCAATAGCGAAATACAAGAAAACCCTGTGCGCATTGTCTGTAACCAAACGATCAAAGAGACACCAAATGCACAATAACGTAATCAGGAAAAACTGACAAACGGAGTAGTAATCAATTGGCTAAACAATATCAATATGGAATAGTTTCGATTATTACTGCTTGCTACAACGCAGAAAAGTATATTGCAGATACAATAAACTCTGTTCAAAACCAAACGTACCATGACTGGGAAATGATTATCATAAATGATTGCTCGAATGATAAGTCGGTTGAAATCATTGAAAAGTATATACAAGAAGATGAGCGAATCATTTTGCTACATACTGATAAGAATAGCGGCCAATCGGTAACTAAGAATAAAGGGGTAGAAGCCGCTACTGGACAATACCTCGTGTATTTAGATTCGGATGATTTATGGGATCACATTTTTCTTGAGCGAATGATTCACTTCATGAAAGAAAAAGATGCGTCATTGGTCACAGCATCTTACCGCAGAAAAACACATGATTTATCTGAAGATCTTGGCCAATTTATTGTGCCGATTCAAATGACCTATCAAAGTACTCTAAAATCCTGCGCCCTATCTTGCCTAACGACCATGTATGACATGTCAAAAATCGGTAAGTACTATATGCCTATATTGAAAAAACGCCCTGATCTAGCGCTTTGGTTAAGTATTTTCAAAGATATTCCATGTGCATATGGATTACAGGAAGTACTTGCAACTTATCGGATACATGGTGGGTCTATATCGAGAAATAAATTTAGTGCAGCTTCGTTTCAATGGCGTGTTTACCGTGAGATTGAAAAACTCAGCTTACTTAAAGCGAGCTATTATTTTATTCATTATGCAGTGCGCGGCTTCTTTAAGAATTACGAGCTGCTTAAACCTAAAGCAAATTTAAAGTAATTGGTGACATGGATGAAAGCTTCAATTTCAGTTCTGGTTCCAGTTAAAAACGAAGAAAAAAATCTGCCCGACTGCCTTAGAAGCTTAGATTGGGTAGATGAAATTTTCGTCGTTGATTCACATAGCAAAGATCGCACTTGTGAAATTGCCACACAAATGGGGGCTGAAGTTGTACAGTTCGATTATGACGGAGGTTGGCCAAAGAAGAAAAACTGGTCAATTAAAAATTTACCTTTTAAGCACGATTGGATATTAATTGTTGACGCAGACGAACGAATTTCTCCTAAATTAAAAAACGATATTCTTGCCGCCATTGTAAGTGATACATACCAAGGTTATTACATCCGCTGGAAATTCATCTTTTTAGACAAATGGATGAAACATTGTTGGAGTCACGGATGGATGCTAAGGCTATTTAAGAAAGACTTGGCAGAATATGAAGACTTGGGAATGAGGGGTGAAGGAGGCTGGGATAATGAAGTACACGAGAATATTAAACTAGATGGTGAAAGTGCTTGTCTACCCGGCTACATGATTCATGAAACAAACGTTTCGATTGAGCGATGGCTTGATAAACAAAATCAATTTTCAACTTGGAATGCAAAAAGACGACTAGAGCAATTAAACGAACCTATCCCTTCCCTAAAGTGGTTTTTTAGTCGCAATCCGCTTAAACGACGACGATTCTTAAAAGCACTTTACATACGCATGCCGCTTCAACCTCTCATTCAATTTGTCTATTTTTATATTATTAAATTTGGGTTTCTAGATGGATTGCCTGGACTATATTTTTGTGCTTTTCGCGCAGCGCATGAGCTGAATGCGAGAATCAAGATATACGAAAAAAAGCATCTCAACAGTCAAGAGGGTAAGGATTAATGATAAACAAGCTATTGAGAGTTACCAAAGAAGAGCTATGGGCACTTGTAGAAACTTTGACAAATTGGATCCCAGGACGAATTGGATCTCACTTTAGGGGCTTTATACTAAGCTTAGTTGCCAAGTCGGGAAAACGGTTATTGGTCAGAGCATATGCCCATGTATTTTCGCCACATAATCTGATTATTGGTGATCATTGTTCGATTGGACGCTTTTCGATACTCAATTGTGTCGGCACTGTCCGTATGGGTAATTATGTCCGCATGGGACCTAACGTGATGATAACAACTCTCAATCACGGCTTCGTGAAAGGCACGAATATTCACCATCAAGAATGCGAATTGCAGCAAGTAACTATTGGTGATGATGTCTGGATCGGTGGACATGCCTCGATACTTGCTGGCATCAATATCGGAAATGGCGTTGTCATTGCTGCAGGCGCAGTTGTAACAAAGGACGTGCCTGACAATGCAATCGTAGGTGGCGTACCTGCAAAAATTCTTAAATATAGAAATTAGCTTACCGTGGCTATCCTTCAATACAATACCAATTGACCCGGAATGTTCCAATGCGTTCGTTCACTCGAAATACCAAAATACCATTTGTAATTATTCTATTTTCACTTTGGATCAGTGAGTCTATTTTTGACATAACTGCTTATGCTCAAGTCACTGGCACGACGGATAACAATGATAAACATCTCGTACTTTTTGATAAAATCCTACATCCTTTTACTAATAGCTTTATCACTGAACGGGCAATCAGATCTGCTGCTGAAGCTAAGTTCAACACTTATTGCCTAGTTACGCACGAATCAATAAAAGGTGATACTCGATTACAGTTAATTAAACAGACAGCTCTGTTTTGTGAAAAATACAATCTCTCATGTCTTCCAGCAGAACGGCTATCATTCAGAGCCAACACTCTAGACAGGAGAAATGGGAAATGGATTACGTGGAAAAATGGCACCGCAGAACCGATTTTAAGTCCGAATACAAATGACTTTTGGGAGCATCTCGAAAGAAAAATATTACCTATTGTTTCTCTAAGTACAACAAATAAGAGTATCATTGGTGTTTTTGTAGATTTCGAAAATTACTTTTTCAAAAATAAGAAACCCGGCAACTATTACCCTGTTTCATACGACCCCTATTCACTCCGAGCATTTCAAAAAGAAAAGCAGCTGCCTATCGAAGAGATTCCCTATGGTAAAACTTCTTCTTGGTTAATAGAAAACGATTTCGATAACGCATTTATTAGCTGGCAAAAAAGGCTATGGGTTCAAAAGAGTGTTGTATTTCGAAAAAAAATTGATCGCATCAATCCAAAATTTCGCTTTTTTATATACCCAGGGAGAACACCATTCTTAACTGAAGCAGTCTACAATAACTGGGGAACAGAACAAGCACCAATCGTCCTAGCTTATGCAGGCGTACAGAGTCGCAAGACAAAATACATGACGTGGCCGGAATCAATCGAATATAGCATTAAAAATTTGCGAGAAGCTGAGGATAAAGCGCGATTACATAATATGTGTGGGCAATTTATAAGTGGCCTCTATACCAGCAACCAATCATGGAGTGAAGAAGGTTTGAGTCGAATCGCTCAAGTGATTGCCAATCAAACAGATGGTTATTGGTTTTTTTATCAACGTTTTAAAAATTCACCCTATCAACATAAAACATTATGGAATGCTTTTACAAAAGCCAACCAAGAAATCCATGCCGGTAATACAGCCTATCGTGATGCGCCTTTTAAAAATCTTGATCGCTGGGCTGCAGACACACTGAATCAGTTCCGTAACTTCAAAGCACAAGATGCACCCATCAAGGAACTTGATAATAGATATCGTGATTATTCAAATACTACACTGATTAATGCGAACATCTTTGCGATAAAAGCAAAAAAAAATGATGTTGTTCGGATAACAATTTCAGGAAAACATAAAGGCTCATCACCATACTATCTTGATTATCAAATCATTAATCATACAAACACAATCCCTCTAGAATCAAAAACCGTGAACACACAATCACATAACATTCTTTTTACAGTACCTGAAGACGGCCTTTATTGGCTATGTCTAAACTCATACTACAAACAGTACACTATATCAGAATCTAATACTCCACTGGCATTACTTGCTATTGGAGAATCTTCTGCATTTCATGGTCCAATTTCTCTTTATTACATACCAAAGAATCTAAATCCGCAATTCGAATGTAAGATTCAATATCTGAATACAAATCGCCATCTCGATTACCGAGTCAATGGATATCCAATGGAACATCTCAACACTAAAAGCCATGCAAAAACCATGAACATTTCAACGCCGATCTCAGAACAAAATCGTTCAAAACTTTTAAATTTAACGATATCAGGACATAACCATGCTGATTTTAATTTGACTATACCCAACAGACGTATTCCTAGTTTTTGGTTTCTTGCACACGATGATGTATCATTTGATACAACCGATTATTGAGTATTAATATTCACTCGGTCGAAATTGATTTGATTGAGTGCCTGACCGATATACAGAGACACTCAATCATTAAACGAAGGTGTTTATTTTTAATTATGACAGCTCGATTAAGCAAAAAACTTGCAATCATTGGCGGTAAAATTCATCAAAACCCAGATGGGAAATTACTAACACACGTTTCATTTGGCGCCATTGTGAACGCATTCTCTGAACGCTTTGAACATATTTACCTAAGTTCTGCTATCCGTCACGAAAAAAAAGTTGATGACGATTATGTCCTGCCTAGAAATATTACATATGTCACACAGCCACCTTGGACAACGACAATCAACAGTACAATATACCATACTGGAATTGTTAAATCTTACGATGAAGCCATAAGCCAAGCTGATGCTGTATTTGTGCGTGGTAACCCTGTCGCAGCAACAAAGCAACTATATAAATTATGTGCACAACAACACAAGCCCATCTGCCATTGGCTCGTCGGTAACCCCATGGCATTATTGCAATCACATCAGCGCAGCAATTGGATATTGGATACACTTGGAAAACTTTATATTTGGGGATGGGAAAGAAGATTAGTCGGAGGAAGGAAAAAAGCAAATGGCGTGTTCTTATGTAATGGGCAAGAAATTTCGGACCGCTATCCGTCCGAACAAACTCATATGGTAGTTTCAACAACACTCACAAAAAATGATTTTTTTAAACGTGTGGACACCTGCCAGAATAATGAAATCAAAATCCTTACGATGTGCTACATCAGACCTGAGAAGGGAATCGAATATCTTATTGATGCTTACGCTAGAACTAAGATACAAAAGCGCTCACGATTGATTCTTGCAGGAAGTCGTGCCAGATATGACACATACCAGAAAAAGCTGGATCAACTGATTGAAAAACATAATCTTCAAGATAATGTTGAGTGGCGAGGCCATATTAGACATGATCAAATACCTAGTTTATTGCGCGAATGCGATGTGTTCGTCTTACCAACACTGTCAGAGGGAACCCCGCGTGTACTCGTAGAAGCGCGTGCTAATTCACTCCCCATTATCTCAACCAATGTCGGCGGCATTCCTTCTAGCGTGACAGACGAAGTTGATGGTTTGCTCGTTCCTCCTAAAAATCCATTCTTTCTCGCAGAAGCAATGACAAAAGTTTGTACGAACCACACTTTACGCCGCAAGCTAATCTTAAATGGATATCAGAGAGCTACTGAATTAACCGTCGACAAATTCGTAGACTTAGTAATTAATTGCCTAGATCTGTAGGCACATAAAATACCTATGAACACAAAGTAAATATCATGTACATGGCATTTCAGTGCTATCAATATACATTGCCCATAGCGTGTTTTATTAATCACGCATAGCTACAGTTTTCAATCTCTATTTCTTCAGTCGAATTTATTTCGCCAACAGGTGTTAT
The DNA here is from genome assembly GCF_050931845.1 of Poriferisphaera sp. WC338. Lineage (GTDB taxonomy): Bacteria > Planctomycetota > Phycisphaerae > Phycisphaerales > Phycisphaeraceae > Poriferisphaera. The sequence goes on along the minus strand of NZ_CP194516.1, from coordinate 76,093 downwards.
AACCTGAATTAAAAACAACACTGTCACAATTCGATTGAATGTTAAGTTACTTACTGTTAGATAAAAAGTCGGTTCAAAAATACTTGATACTGTCAGCCCTAACAATAATGCAAGAATACAGACATAATGCCAACGGAGATTCCCAGAAGTATGAATCGTCTGGCGGTAGAAAAACCATGCTAACGAAAACAGTATCAAGATATAAAATAATCCCCCACAAATCCCAATCTCAGTAATCGCAGTCAGAAGATCGTTATGCGCACTTTCATAATAACTTTCTGTATTCGCGTATGAAAAGTTGAATAAACCAACACCAACTAAGAACGCCAATGGATTGCTCATCCAATAAAAAACAGTTTCTTTCCAAATTATCGTCCTCGATGATGCTGTAGATATCGTCTCTGCATCAACTGTCTTCATCCATGCCTGGAGAATATCTTGGTTGTAGTTAAGAAATACAATACCGACAATCCCAATTACTACTGCCCCCATCGTACCGAGCAAGATCCCTCTCGATTTTCCTAGCACATATATAACCATTAATGCAACGACAAGTGCCAGCAAACTTCCGCGGCTTCCTGATAAAGATAGCGCACCAACAGTAACAATAATACCAAGTAGATTAAAAAGCTTGCCTCCTTGATATATTCTCAACAGACTTAGCACAAATCCAACACACATCAATCTTCCAACAGATGATTTTGTCAGCCCTAAAATGCGTGGGCCAATATGTACTTGTCTTATGTCAGCATGCGCCAAAGAAAGGTTTACTACACTCAGCCTAGTCAAAATCATTGCCAAAGCCAATAGGATACAGCCAGTGATTATCGCGTTTATGATTGTAATGGCATCTCGTTCATCTAATCGAACGGCCAAAAAGAAATATATATACGATGCAAACGCAATTAATTTAAACATGCGAAAACCCGCCATTAGAATTGGCAGTGGAATTGCTGATGTCAGCCGCACATTCCCTTGTTGACTGTAGTCTATAGATATGAAATTATAAAATAACCCCATGAAACAAATACTGATTACCAAAAACATCATTATCATGTTGACATAAGAATGCAATTTTAATTTATATGATCGAAGCCACTCTCTTGGAATAAAAAATAGTAATCCAAACAATGCAATGCCAACAACGTCACTCGCAACAATAGCTCCAGCCGCACCTCGGGTTGCCGTCATAATAGGGGTACCTGTAAAGGCTGGCAGCAGCAAGGCATAAATAACGATATATTTTTTACGCCACTTAAAACCTAGTATAGTCATCATCACTGCAATGAGACTTATAATAAGTGGATGCCAAAACAAGATCATAAATCTGCACCTTAAGATGTACTAACAATCTGGGCTACAATAAAAACATTCTGCCAAAGTTATATTTCCGCACCCCTAGAACTAATTAAATTAATAAAGTCATCAAGAATTGCATCTGTTGGCCAAACATGGCCCTTATACCATTCTAAATTGCGATCCCAATACCCCTCACAATTATGAATCAATTCACTCACAAACCCATAACTAATTTCAACTAAATAAAATCTATTTTGATCGTCTCTGACAAAATCGAAGCAAACACTGTTCATTTTAAGTTTGTCCGCAGAATCAATCGCAAGCTTAACGACTTCTGCAGGAATTGCTTGTGGATCATAATCAACCATACCACTACCGGAGGCTCGAAAATCATTACTTCTTACCATTCTCCTGTAACCCCATACCCGATCTCCAACAACTGTAAGACGGTAGTCGCATGTATTGCCAGGAATGAACTGCTGAAAGTAAACATACCCTTTTTCCACCGCATGGAACTTCGCACCAAATCTTGACATTCTGAAGAAACGAGGCGCTTTCTTTGCTCGATCAATTATTCCTTTTATACCCCCATTTTTCATTGCAACTTGCAATTTGGTGCTAATATCAGCCATGCGTGCCGGTGCAGGAGAATAACCTTTACCAAACATACGATTTATGTATGAACTGGCTTCCTGCTTACTCCTCAGCAACTTCACATTGTATGAACCTGCGCCACGCCTTAGCTTTCCAACAATGGGAATTGATGCTTCAGAGCTATTAATCCAATTTAAAGCTTGGTCTTTATCAAAAAAAGCCCACGCTTTTGCTACAGATAGATCCAGAGCTTCAAATAAATATTTCTGTGACAGCTTATCATCAAAATGCCAAGTACTTTCGTAATCCGGAAAAACCGATATGCCCATTTCCTTTGCAGAATTTAAGACACTGCGAGCCATTAGTATATGCGTTGGAGATAAATGCGAAAAAGCCCATATCAAACCATCACATTCTTTAATCTGATCAAGAATATCCGTATCTAAACAATTTACTATTTTATATGAGATATTACGCTCATTACAATGCTGAATAATACTTTCACACCAACTGCCTTCATGATGAATAGCTAGCTTCATGTTATTATGTTGATTAGATTGCATAAAACTAATCCTTTTATATTTGCCTAATTCATTCTTATTTATTTATGGATACTTGCATCTCAGTTTGTGGCTTTTTCCATACGTGTAAATGATTTTTCAGCTCATACCAATCAGAAAAACGAGGTACAAATAGATCTACATAACAAACATCAGTATCACGTTCAATTACATAGAATATAAACATTGAACTAGAAAAATACGCAAGTGTAGTCGCCCATGCTGCCCCCAAAAGCCCGAATGGCTTAACCAGAACAAACAACAAAATAATATTTACCAGCAAATTAATGAATGTTGCTTTTGACACAATTCCTGGCCGGTTTGTACCGTTAAAGTATGGAAATAGTGTTTTTCCGATCGTACGAATCCATATACCCGGCATCAATATAAGCATAACAGGAATCATGGGAACGAATTTCGGTGAAAATAATAGCGGTACAACATAAGGTGAAAGAATTAGGAAACAACATCCAAAGAGCATCACAACGAGTCCTACAACACGTGCGGCTCTTACCACAAGATCTAAACGACCATCATCACTATCCGCAACCCGTGGCTGTAGAATTCGGCACGCGATATCGGACAATGTTATGAATTGTGCTAAGATCGCCATCGCTTGGGCAAACAATCCTAAATCAGACTGGATCACATAAAACGACAGTAAAATCGTACCTATTCGGGCATTGGCAATCATACCAAGCGATCCACCAAAAAAGCGGAGTCCGTAGCTAACATACTGACGAATGAAGTGTGACTTGGGCATTTCAAATCGAAATTGATATTTTCGTATGATATGAATAATTACGTAAAACGTGACAATTCCACACGAAATAATATCTGCTAAAATTGGTGCGGAAACATTAAGCGGAGTTGTTTCGAATAAGATAAATGTAAAAAGGAATGTTAATGTTGCTTTGAGAGTTGTAAGAATTGCCAGCAATGCGAAACTTTTCAATCCTGTGAGAACAAGTACAACATATGAATAGACTACGAGCGATATTGCCCACACAATAGAGAAACCAAACGAAAGATCTCCGATCTTGCTAAAGAATTCAAGCGGCAACAATTTAAAGAACGGTAATATCATTCCCGCAGCAATACTGAGAAAAATACAGTTCATGATTACCATGGATATGGTTTGATTGAACGGTATTTTTTTAGAAGAAATATAATAGCTGCACGACCAATCCATACCAGCTGCTAATATCGCACCAGATAAATTACTAAAAACTAAACAAAGCGCATATTCACCCCGCCCATCCGGTCCTAACATCCACGCCAACAGAGATTGCATCGCCAATGCAAACAACATGGCCCCGCATCTCGCGAACCCTGTAACCATAAAATCCTTAAGTCCTGTTGACAATCGAGCGTGCATTTAAAAATTTAACCTCTTACGATGCAATTGCTTATGCTTCAGCAGGAAGGCTGCAATATACCATAATTTACTAATCAAATTAAGTCGCTCCCATTGTCAAGGCACACAACTAACGCCTAATCAGTACTGCCGATCTGCATTACCTCCAATACCGCTATATCACGACAATAACAATTAAATGGTATTTCTATACAAATCAACCATTGCATCCACTTGTTTTTCGTGAGTTAAATGCTCTTTTACGAAATTCGATGCGTTTATACCTATTTGCAAAAGATTCTCTCGATGCTGACAAACTTGAACCGTTTTATTAATAAACGTCTGATAATCAACAGGTACGGCATAGCCGGTGGTTCCTTCAATAATCATATCTTCATAACCTGCGGTTGCTGTACGTAGCACAGCGCAACCAGTTGCCATCGCTTCCAAGCATACTAGCGAAAAACCTTCTCGCTTGGAGGGTAGTATAATTAGATCGGAAGCGTGATATACCGGCATTGGTGAGCCAAAAGGCAACAGCGTAAAATAATCTTCTAACCGACGCGCCTTAATTTTTTTCTTGAGTCCTTCGCGCTCTGTCCCCTCTCCGATTGCAACCAAATGAATTGGCAACTCTTGCTTAGAAAAATGCTCTGCAAATCGGATAAGCCACTGCGAATTCTTTACAGGTCCAAATCGACCAACATAGCCAATCACCGTTTTATCTTTTGGTAGATTGAGTTGTTCTCTCGCTATGGTTTTATCTGTATCCGTAGCATACTTATAAGCATTCGGATCAATTCCGTGTGGAATAACATGTAATCGATCGTTTGAAATCTTTGCTACGCTTTTTACCCAAGCTTTCGCCTGCGTACTTGGGCAATGTGTTTGATTACCCCAAAATGTAAGAGCCTTTGTAATTTTCCCCATTGGAAGATCGGTCAAATGTACCGTAAACACAAATGGAATTTTACATTGAATCTGAACTAATTTCGCGACAAATGATGCTTTACGATAATGCGTGTGGATCAAATCTACATTATTCTCTTTCACAAATTTCGTGATGACACGACTCGCATGCACCATTTGCTTAAAACTACCACCTATATTTAAATCCAACCATGGCCATGACTGTTTATCGAAAATCTCTTGCCATTCTGTTTTTTGCCCTGCAATGCTCACTTGGTGTCCACGTTCAACAAGACTTTCGGAGAGGTCGTAGATGTATCGCGTCCCACCGTCGAAATTCGAGTTTAATGTAAGATGCAGAATATGCAGGTTTTTAGCCATACTTTAGTCGCCATAAAAAATACCACATACAAAAATGAATGCGGTATTAATTGCTACGTTTTAGGATTGGCTGTTGTTCATAGGATTTAACATGCCGCCTCAGCTGCGAACACCTCTTTATACCATTCCACCGTTTCGGCTAAACCATCTTTAAATTTCACCTGCGGCTCATAACCAATCAGTTCTTTTGCCATAGAAAGATCTGCCAATGAGTGCTTCACATCACCAGCCCGCTCTTCAAGATGAATTGGGGTGACTTCTGGTTTATTCCACATCGAAGCCATGTCGATCGCGAGCTGATTAACCGTTATACGGTTAGCACAAGCAATATTCATAACTTCACCATTAATTGGCTTCTCAGCCTGAGCGGCGAGCAAGTTGGCATGGACCGCATTATCTACAAAGGTGAAGTCACGCGATTGCTCACCGTCTCCAAAAATGGTGGGCTGTTCGCTCTTATCAAGAGCCTTTGCAAATGCTGCGATGACTGCGGCATAAGCAGAGTTGGCATTCTGGCGTGGGCCAAAGATATTGAAGTAACGCAATGATGCAGTATCAATCTCATAACAATTGGCATAGGCACGCATTAATGCTTCGCAAGCAATTTTATTTGCTGCATAAGGGCTCTTAGGCCGCACTGGCATGTCTTCGACTTTAGGCAATTTTACACTGTCACCATAGGCAGAGCTGCTCGCAGCAAACACAACTCGCTTCACCTTATGATCAACTGCTGCTTGTAAGAGAATCTGCGTGCCAACAGTATTATTTTCGTTGTACTCAACGGGCATCGTCACACTACGGGGAACAGAACCCCATGCCGCTTGATGAAAGACGTAATCACATCCCGCAATTGCATCTTTGAGTAGTTCAGTATTAAGAATTGATCCTTCAACAAAGCTAAATTCATTTTGATACTGATCTTTGAAAGTATCAAAGTTGGACACGAGGCCACCAGAAAGGTCATCAATTACAACGACTTCAGTACCTAGCTTAAGTAGCACCTCAGCAATATTAGATCCAATAAAACCAGCGCCGCCTGTGATCAAGGCTTTCTTACCAGCAAACGCATTACCGTGTAAATTATTCCAGTTTACTAAAGCCATACTGCTATATTCTCCTAACATCCGATCGCTCGCCCAACGAGCTGTTAATAAATTCTAAAATACGTGTTAGGCTTTGATAATTTTATCATCATGACCACACACACCACGCATCGCACCTCGGCTATCGATAATCAATTGGGCTTTAGCCGCAATGTTATTCCAATCATATGCTGCATGGTTTGTACTAACAACCACTACATCATACCAATCTATATCATCCAAACTAACGCTCTTCATCCCTAAATTATATTTACGCATTTCATGCGTTTCTGGCACATGTGGGTCATTGTAAGCAACATTCGCTCCAAGTTTGGCAAGTCGCTCAATTAACTCAAAACTTGGGCTTTCACGAACATCATCAACATCAGGCTTGTAAGCTAAGCCAAGGACAAGCACCTTTGCATCCTTAATTGATTTACCTGCTTGGTTTAATCCCCAAACAGTTTTACCAACAACATAGTCAGGCATACTGTGATTAACTTCGCCCGCCAATTCGATAAATCGTGTAGCCAAACCAACTTCACGTGCTTTCCATGTCAGATAGAACGGATCGATTGGGATGCAGTGCCCACCAAGACCGGGCCCGGGATAGAATGCTTGATAGCCAAAAGGTTTGGTTGCCGCAGCATCGACTACCTCCCAAATATCAATATCCATACGGTCCAGCACAACCTTCATCTCATTCACCATCGCGATGTTTACGGCACGGTAAATATTCTCAAGCAGCTTCGCTGATTCTGCGACTTCCGCTGAAGAAACCGGAATAATCTCAGAGATGGCATACTTATATAGTTCAACCGCAATTTCGCAACTATCTGCATCAATACCACCAACAAGCTTGGGAATTGTTTGTGTATTATGCGATTTACGACCTGGATCTTCGCGTTCAGGGCTATAGGCAAGATAAAAATCTTTACCGCACTTCAGCCCAGTAACTTCAAGCTTTGGCAGCATGATATCGCGAGTCGTACCGGGATAGGTCGTTGACTCAAGCGTGATCAATTGGCCTGGACGTAATTTTTTAGCAATAGCGTCGGTTGTAGATTCGACAAATGAAAGATCCGGATCTAGGTGCTTCCCGAGTGGCGTTGGTACACAGGCAATTAGCGCATCGGGCTTGTCCAATTGCTCAAAATCTGCAAAAGGTGTAAACCGCTCAGACTTTGCCATTTCAGCTATGTAATCCTCGCCGAGATGCTTGAGATAATTCTCCCCCTTATTGAGCAACTCAACTTTCTTAGCATCAACATCAAAGCCCATCACCGTAAAACCAGCTTCAAAAAAAGCTTTCGCTAACGGTAATCCAACGTATCCCAATCCAAGAATACCGACCGAAAAGGTTTTATCTTCAATATTTTGAAGTAATTGGTTTTTCATAATTCTCTATCTGCTAACTATATTATAAGTGTGTTTTACCGAACATTTATGATTAGCGATTACGATGACTAATCATGTATTGCCTCTTTTAAGAAACTCCCCCCTAATCCCCAAAAACACGAAATTGTTCATATTCGTACTAAAATAAGTACGAAACTTAACCATCATTAGTTTTCCCAACTAATATTGGCAAACGTGAAATATGTTAAATTTCCTCACCAACAATTAGAGCAATTAATCTTAAACTTCTTCTATTATCCATTCGCCTATCGAAATCTAGTCTTTCTATCATCAACGTTAATCGGTCTTCCATTTACCTCAATCTTGTAAGTATATCATTGATTCTCCCTATGCCCACACAAACCAAGATTGAGAATGACTCAATCAACAGACAACAAAACGTGTTCTGCAAGTACGGCGCTATATTAACGCCATCTTCACACTTCTATTCAACTCTACTAATCAGTCCATATAATCGACTAACCGCCTAGCGGGGCTTACTTTCCTGTTGTCAATTCTACTTGGAATTTACAACTCACTGGAAAACATTCGATATAACCGGCTTCTGAACATCGCTCACTCGCCTGATAAAAAACCGCTCTCATCATACAACCTCTTTGCTACGCCGCCACCAAGCATACAATTCACTAAATTATAATGATTTATATCGATATAGCCACAATAACTTAGATTAACCAAAACACCTAAAAGCCCTTTGGAACACATTCAAATTTCCACCAGACTGCCTGTGCGATACGCCTCGGCTTACTTTGCACATATCAATCCTACACCCACAAAAGCCCTATCATTTTATTAACAAAAAAATCTATTATACCACACTTCCGCTACTAATATGAACAAGAAGATTGAGCCCACAATTCTTCAATAAAGATCACCGGGTTTGATTACATCACAATTTTCCGTCACTCCTACATGAAAATTGCTGCGGCAAATGATATCCATAATATGAAGTATAAATCTCATTTACGATCTCAATATTAACCTAGAAAAGGCTGGTTATGGAGAATAAGGATAGGGTTTCAAGACTATTCCATGTGTGGTATTTAGAAACGATAAAAACCGAACGACGGAGGTGGCCGACCGAGTAGGTAATTGGGTTGATGAGATGCGATTAGTTTTGATCTTCAGCTTTGGCGTCAGCGAGCCATGCAACAGAGTCTTGCGAGGGCTCCGGGGTGGGCAATGATTCGGCTTCATCGTCGGTCGCAGGCTCTTTTTTCACTTTCTTCGCCAGCTTGTCCAACACACCGTTGATAAACGCTGGTGAGTTTTCACTCGCAAACGATTTTGCAAGCTCAACTGCTTCATTGATCGCCACCTTGGCAGGTGTCATACCGCTGCTTATTTCGTAGTAGGCCAACCGCAAGATCGCCCGATCCACAGGTGGCTGTCGGTACGTCGGCCAATCCGGCGCCAAGCTTTCGATCTGCTCGTCACTGGTTCCGTGAACCACCCACGCATGCAGCGCGATATCAACCGCCTTCTGACAATCCTCCGGCGAGTCAAACTCGTCATCGATCGTGCTCAGTATCTCGTCGCGATCAAGTTCTCCGGTCATATCAATCTGATACAACACTTGCATCGCCAATCGTCTTATCGTTCTTTGTTTTGACATTCACTCTTTCCGGCAGGCTTGGGCCCGCGCATCATGCATATACATGATCCGACCACAATCCCAATCTGCATTGCGCTAAAAACCCCTTGATTTTCAGCCTAATTTTAACACTTCATCCATCGACCATCCGCGTCGGATCAGTCAACTTTCTTTAACAAATTCGCCATCTCCACTGCAGTCATCATCGCGCTGCGTCCTTGATTTCCCATCTTTGAGCCCGCACGATTCACCGCCTGTTCAAGCGTATCACACGTCAGTACACCAAACACACACGGTACGCCTGTCTGCACACCTACTTCACGAATTCCGATCGCGGTCTGCTCGACCACATGATCATAGTGATCAGTATCACCACGGATCACACACCCCAAACAAATCACCGCACCGTACTTACCCGTCTCTGCGAGCTTCTTCGCTGTCACTGCAAGCTCGATCGCACCCGGCACCCAAGCCGTCGCGAGGTTCTCAGCTTTCCCACCGAGTTGCTCCCATGTACCGATCGCGCCTTCAAGCATTCGCCCGGTAATAAATTCGTTAAACCGTGCGGTCACAATGGCCACCCGCACGTCCCCTGCCACCAACTCGCCTTCCAGTTTCTCCGGGCCTGTGTTACTCATCGTTTTCACTTTCCATCCGGTAATGTCGTGTTTGTCCTGTCCGTCACGCGAAACATCAACCGCGCTTGTGGCACTGCTCAAAACCCAGCCGAATCGACTATTCTACGACCGATCGCATCCGACGCCAAACGTTGCATACCACAACCTCTGTACGCAGATCGCTTGAGTATAAGTCCCCAAAACCAAGCATGTTGCCCGCATCGGGACTTCGCCGATGTAAAATTCATACGATCATGAGATCCAAACATCCATCCTCTTTCATCTTCACCATCGGTTGCTGCATTCTCACCGCTGTGAGCCTGTCGCTTGCTGCCTGTGGCTCACCTGATGCTCCGGCAAAGCCAACCAGCAATAGCAAAATCACACCCGCTGAAAAAGCGAACCAAAACGAAGCCGCCATTCCCAAAACACCAGAGGAATACAACAAGCAACAAGAGCGACAACAATTGCAACCCGAATCTGAGACTTTCGACCTGATGCAATAACTCCCCCTACCACCCAAAACATAAAACCACCTCAATATCCTCTCCAACAAAAATCATCACCACGACTTGACATCTCAAACAGCCCCGCAAGAATCCCGACACATGCGCCGCGCAATCAGTGCGAACGCTGAATACGATTGACACCATGAGGAAACCAAGGGGGCGTACCATGGCACGAGTAAAGCACTCAACACAAACCCGCCATAAATCGTGGCGATCCATCGTTATTATCTCCACCATCACACTGATGTTGCTGCTCGCTGGCGGTGCGGTGTCCATGATCCCATCAGGTAAAAATTATATCGATTCACCACAAATCAAAACCACCACAGCCCACGTGCAAACCAAAGCTGAGAAGGCACCCGTCAAACACGACCCCCAGGCCAAACCTAAGCCACAAAAAACACAGCGTGCAGACCCACCGTTTTCAGAACAATCTATCAACCAGCTTCAACCAGAAGCTGCAACATTCAACCTCATGCGGCCACAATACCACGTCACTAACAATGCACGTACCACATACCACACAACCATGAACCTCACGGTCCAATCTTCGGGGCTTATCCGTTAGTCATCCAACAGCTTTTCTAGGATGTGAACCCTTTTACATACCGTAAATATCATTCGCATCGAGATCTATCAGCCTGGCTTCTTCCAGGCTGTTTTTTTATGATAGCGAAACATTCGTTCATGCGTTCCGTCTTTCTTGATAGTGATGACGCTCATCTTTCGCCACGTTATTGGTCGATGCTAATGTTACCTGTCATGACTCATCACCCACTTGTCGGAGTCTGTCATGCAAAACCCAATCATCATCCGCATCATGCCCCCTACCATTTTGCTCACGCTCAGCTTCTTTCTCTTCACTGCCTGTCAATCTTCTCCCCAACCCTCCAATGACACCTCCAAGGAATATGATCGCGCTCATCACAAGCCACTCGACAAACCCGAAGCCGAAGATCAGGCCATCCCTGTCGGCTTAGCCAAACCCCTGCCCGGTCTGAAACACACCCTCCATGTCACTTCTACTGTTTATACAGGCTCCGAACCAAACTCACCACAAAGCTTCCGGACCCTTGCCGCCCTTGGCATCAAAACCATCATCTCTGTCGACGGCACCAAACCCAATATTGATCTTGCTGCTGAACACAACATGACCTACGTCCACATCCCCATCTCCTATAACCGCATCCCTGAACCTCAACTCCTCGCACTTACCCATGCCGCCCGAACGCTACCTCAACCGATCTATATCCACTGCCACCAAGGCAAACACCGCGGACCCACTGCTGCAGCGATTTATCTCATCGCGCAAAACCAGATCTCTCCCACCGATGCTCGAAGCATCCTGATCGCTGCTGGCACTTCACCCAACTACCCCGGCTTGTGGGAGTCTGCCGAAAACTTCACACCACCACCACCCGCCGTTCCCCTGCCCCCGCTCACCGACTACACCCCACCCTCCACCATAGTCCATACCATGACCCGACTCGACAGGCACATAGATGCTCTTGAGCAAATCCAAAACAACAACTGGTCTCCCACTGACAAACACCCAGATGCCGAGCCCGCTCATCAGGCGCTACAAGTCCGTGAACTGCTCCGTGAACTTGCTCGCACCAACCCCTCGTCCAACCATCGCTATAACGACCTGCTCTCTCACTCCCAACAGCTCGCAACAGATCTTGAAAACGCGCTACGGCCACTCAATGCCTCCCGTGCAACCGATGCCTTGACTCAGCTTTCCACTGCCTGTACTTCCTGCCATCAGCGATTTCGCAACTAACACACTTCATCCCTGTTTTTGCTATCCTTTTTGCTGCCTGATCTATCAAAATCTGTAGCAAAAAGGTTCATCACATGCCCGTACTCGACAAACCCCTTAGCGAACTCCAATCCTACACCGGCATCTCCCCCAAGCCTGAGGATTTTGACGCTTACTGGCAGACAGCAATCACTGAACTCGATGCCATCGCGCCCAATGCCAACCTCAATCCTGCTGCAGTCCAATTCCCAAACGGCAAATGCTTTGACCTCACATTCACATCAGCCAACAACGCTACCATCTATGCCAAGTATCTCACCCCAAGCAATACCACCGATAAGCCCCGCCCCACTGTCCTTTACTTCCACGGCTACACCGGCTGCTCTCCCGATTGGAATGAATTGATCAAATACACAGCTGTCGGTTTCAATGTGGCTGCACTTGATGTCCGCGGACAAGCTGGTAAATCTCAGGACAACACCGATACCCTTGGCACTACACTACGCGGCCACATCATCCGAGGCCTCGCCGACTCCGCTGAAAACCTCCTCTTCAAAAACATCTTCCTCGACACACTCCAACTCACCCGCACCGTCAGCACCTTCCCCGAAGTCGATGCGGATCACCTCATGACCTATGGTGGCTCCCAAGGCGGCGCGCTCTCACTTGTCTGCGCCGCTCTAACCCCAAGCATCAAAAAATGTGTCGCACTCTTCCCCTTCCTCTCCGACTACAAACGTGTCTGGGAAATGGACCTTTCTAACAAGCATGCTTACTTTGAACTCTCAGACTTCTTACGCAAACACGATCCCACCCACCAGCACATCGACACGTGGTTCAATCGCCTCGGCTACATCGATATCAAAAACCTCGTGCCGCGCATCAAAGCATCGGTCCTATTCGCAGCAACTCTCATGGATGAAGTTTGTCCCCCTTCCACTCAGTTCGCAGCCTACAACAACATCCAATCGCAAAAAGACATCATCGTCTATCCTGACTTTGGACACGAACATCTGCCTGGTTTCCCCGACACCGCCTTAACCTTCCTACTTCAATCGCTCTCTTAACTATCAGCAAGAATTAACAATTATTAAACTCATTACCTGTTCAACAAAACCAATTTATCCAAACTACCTCGATAGCTATACTGCATTCACGCGGCTGTCCTTTAACCATACGGAACCCCTAAGATGAAATACTTCTCACCAAAACGCACAACGCTACTTTTTCTCCTATTCGCAACCCTGCTCACTCTCGTACCCGCTTCCCTCCAAGCCGCTCTCGCATTCCAAACCTCTGTCGACCGTGAAGACGCCATCTACAAGCAAGGCGAACCTGCCACTTTCACCATTCGTCTTCATAACCCAAACAATACACCCGCCATTGGTGAATCATTCAACTACAACATCACCCAAGACGGGCATCACACTATTGAATCCGGCAAGCACACCGTCGACAGCAAACCACTCGTCCTCACCGCCACCCTCGATAAGCCCGGCATCATCCGCCTCGAACTCGCTTATACACCCAAAGATAAATCACAAAAAAAACTGTTCAAACGTGTCGCCGCCGCATTTGATCCGCATCTCATCACCGCATCACTTCCAGAACCCGATGACTTCAAAGCCTTCTGGGCAGCCAAACGTAAGCTTGTCGAAGAAACCCCTCTAAACGCAAAACTCACACCTGTGAAGAACAGCAATCAAACTATCGAAATTTTTGATGTACAAGCCGACACGCCTTCTTATTTCAACGGCAAGCAAATCCCACTCTCCGGCTACTTCGCTCGACCTAAAAACGCCAAACCTAAATCACTCCCTGCAATCATCACACCACACTCTGCTGGTGTCCGCTCATCTAATGTCAACAACACCATCAAATGGTCCACACAAAATTTCCTTATCATTGATTTCAATGCACACGGCCTGCCCAACGGTAAACCACACGCCTTCTACCAAGATCAAAACAAAACCACCCTCAAAAGCTATCCCGCCAAAGGCAAAACCGATCGCGATCAATCCTACTTCACCAACATGCTCATCCGCCAACTCGCCGCACTCAAATTCATCAAATCACAACCCGAATGGGACGGCAAAACACTCATCGTCCTCGGCTCATCACAAGGCGGTGGACAAGCATTCGCCGCAGCCGGTGTCGATCCCGATATCACTATGATGTGCGCTTCCGTCCCCGCCATGAGTGATCACACCGCTTATGAAGCTGGCCGTATGGTCGGTTGGCCCCGCCTCCTCGGCTGGACCTCACCCAAAACCAAAGACGAAACCTACAAAAAAACACTTGAAGCCTCCCGCTATGTCGACGCGGTCAATTTTGCCCGACATATCAAAGCCAAAGCTATCGTCTCTGTTGGCTTGATTGATCACGTCTGTTGCCCCTCGTCTGTCTACGCTGCCTTCAATACCATCCCTCATAAAAACAAAACCCTCCACGCCATCCCCGACATGGGACACAACTTCCCCAGGCCGCTTCAAGACCAATTCGACGAAGCAATCCTCAAGCATGTCAAAGACATGCAAACCAACTAACTTCTCTTCATAATCTAATCAGCGCTTAGGCATCATGAGCGATCATGATGCCTTTTTCATAACACAACATGTAATCCTTATCACAGCCAAACCCCCATATAACTAAAAACAAACCCCACCGTCGGCACGAGGTGGGGCTTGAAGCATTGGTCATTTTTTAATCACTCTGCCGATACCAAGAACTGGCATCTTCGTCGTGATACGCTCCCGCGTGAGGTGCGTGTCTCTTTTCCCTCTGGACGGTGCGTCTTTCTAACACTGTCTGGAACTGTGTTTGCCTGAGTCATACATCCATTTTGGACGTTGTGAGCCGGGTGAACTAACAAAGAGCGACGAAGGTCAAAATGCTGAGGATCAGAATCTTGCGACGCATCGTTGCTTCTTGGCTACTCAGATCAAAAATCAGTTTACTCATCATGGGGCTTCTCCAAATCAAGTTCACTGTGATATCATCAAGCCCCGTGCCGAATTCCCGTGCCAACACGCACGATAGCACGTAAACCAATATTTGAAAGAAACTTACGTGAAAACACCCGCAAGCAAAACCCGCTTCCGTTCGTGCAGGATGTCGATTTTGAGCATCATCTCACCCCGTTGCACGTTGAACCCGCGCACCACGTCGCCCCGCCGAAACGCTCGCCCCATTTACCTATCCTTCCCTGTCATCCTTTTGTTCTTGGCTGCCCTGCTTCTATTCATCTCCCCAACCACCGCCCAAACGTCCGATAACGACAATCAACTCGAAGCACCGCTTGTTGATCTCACTTCCGCCATCCAGTCTTATCTCATGGTTGAAGACTGGCTTGCCAAAGGGGCTGTCCCTGACAACATCGCCCACGAAAACCCCATCTACACCACTGCCCTCTTTGGCATCCGCATCACCCTTCGCCAAGACGGCCTCAAAGTTGCTGAAGGCACCGTCTACTCACAAGATGTCGGCGCTTTCGTCGACATTCCCGGACCCGCTGTCAACCTCACCGCGCTCACTGCCGATGCCGCCCGCCTTTCTCTTCACAACCTTGATGAACACCTCATCGATGCACGTATCAACGCACTCGCCAAAGGGCTTATCACCTCAGAAGAAAAACAGCGCACCATCACTGACATCGCACCTAACTTGCAAATAGACATTCAACTCGCCTACAACCTCACCTCCGTCAATCTTGCCGGGCAAGACATGCCCAAAGCTATCTACTACAACTTCGCTCCAGGCTATCACGGCCTGCGCCTCACCAATCCTGCTCGCGCCATCAACCCGCAATCTAAACACCCATATGGCGCCTTCATCTGGCCGGCTACTGCCATCGCACAAAACATGCTCCCTCCTTCACAGGTCAACCGCCTAATCGCCGATCTCAATCTCAAACTCACTGACATCCCACAGATCGGGCAACCTAACGGCCTCACCTTTGAACGTTTCGACGTTATCCACTACGTCAAGCCACAAGCTGATCTTCAACCCGTTCAACTCATCCGTGGTAACAAACTTCTACCTCCTCACGGCATCGGCGATCAGGAAGTCCTGCAAATCGCACAAAACCTAAGCGACCACATCGCTACCCAATTCGCACCTGACAACCGGTTCTTCGGAACCTATAGCCCAACCAATAACAACTACAAGCCAAACTATGCTACCCCGCAACAAACCCTTCTCACCACCTACTCAGTCCTCCGCCATCAACGCTTCCTCGAAACCACCGGCCAAACTCAACCTTCAACCGACAACACCGCGGATCAAGCTTCAAGCATCGCTGAAGAAATCGCAGAATCACTCATCAACCCTAGTAAACCCGCCAAAGCCGTTGAGCTTTCGCTCGCACTCATGAACATCATCGAGTCGCCCCGCACTACCGTCCTCGGCCCGCTCCGCTCCGCACTCGCCAACCGCCTCTTCACACTCCAAAACGAAGATGGCTCCTTCAGAACTGCGTCGAATCCTGAAGCGAAACCTGTCTCACAAGGTGCGCAAGCGCTTATCACTGCTGCGCTCGCAACATTACACCATCGTTCACCACAACAAGATCTCCGCCCACGTGTAATCGGCTCTCTGAATGTCGTTTGGAAATTGATCGCTGACAACCCCGACATTGCTTCCGCCTATTGGATCGCACTCGCACATACCTACGCTGCTGACCTCTTCGATGCGTCTGACAATCCCAAGATGCGCGTCGCTTTCTCGGAACGTCAGCAAGTCCTCGGTAAGCTCATCGAGCAACTACAATCTAAACAAATCATCGAGCTTCCCAAGAACGGACCCGCTGACATCGTGGGCGGTTTCCAACTGCAAACCATTCCCACCGGCGCCATCCAAAACCCATCATGGCATTCCGCGCAAGTCCTCGCCCTGCTTTCCGTCGGACTCCGTGAGCCCGGCATCAAAGCAAATCATGACGGCTTCGGCTGGATCCTTACTGCCTCACTCGCAGCACGCTTCCTTGATCAACTCTCGTTCAATGACGATTCCTGCTATTACACACTCTCGCCTGATAAAGTGCTCGGTGGCACCCGACAAACTCTCTTCGATAATCGCCTTCCCCTCACCTCTTCCGCCATGTCTCTTCTCGCGACTACCGAACTTCTCGAAACCCTTGAGAAACTCAAAACCTCCCGCATCCCCTAACTCGCAATATCCGACAACCAGATATGCAAAAACCCGCTTAAATACAAGCGGGTTTTTAAAATCCAATTTCACAATCTCAATCCATCAGTACTGGTAACGGTAGTACGTTCCATGTGGTACTGAGGCCTTCCAATATAAGTGAAGACGTGCCTTGCTTGCCTTCTTGCCTAGCAACATCTTCAGCTTCGATGAATACATATCCGCCGAAGCATCAAACAGTTCGTCTTTATTCAATGAATGCGTCGCTAGGATACGCTTACTCTTCTGGTCATAATAGTACACAACCCCATCCGTTGGCGCCCGGAACTTCACATCATACCCCGCGCCCACAAGGCTAGACCCTGCAAGCAGCCTCTTCTCCTGCCGACTCGCACACCCCACGAGCAAGCTCCCCATTACCAAGACCGTCACGATCATCATGCTGTTCTTCATATCGTCACCTCACTGAACATCTTCTATCAACCCGCAGAAGATTGCAACACGTTGTTCAACCTTAACCCCTGCCGACCCCGTCCGACTTATCCGTCCGCCACCCTACGATTCGACAACAAACACCACCCCCTTTAGTGATAACGGCGTGGACCACGTCGCATACGAAAAACCCGCAGACGGATCTGCGGGTTAGAAAGCTTATCAGTCTATTTTTTCAGTATAAACACGCAGTCGCACAAATATTCTCGGCCGCTTTACAGCAAGATCTCTGCACCACGATCAATCTTCTCCGGCAGCGGATGCTTCGCTAACCCTTCAGCGTCCACTGCAGTCACTTGGCTGATCTCAATCATTGCATCAACATGCCCATGCGCATCCCGTGGCACATCCACACCGTTCGCTTCAAGCCATCGCCCTGCACGGTCGCTTTGCATCTGCTTACTAGTTGCGGGTGAATCCAACACCCCCGGCCCATCTGCATTCTTAATCGGTGCAAACTCTTCTTCTCTAAGCGCTTCATAGACAATTGACACTTCACACAATGGCAATGCATCAAACACAAACGTCTCAAGTTTCACACCATTTGGCTCTTCTGGATTCACTGGCAACTTCGTCTCGAAATCCAAGTACGGTACTTTCTTATCCGCACGATGGAACGGCAAACCAAACCCACCTTTGTTCAATTTCTCAACAAAATCAACCGTCATCGCATGAATTGCCACCGAGCCCGCAAGGAACTTAAGCTCACCATCATCTCCGCGCTGCACCGCAAGCTCGTCCGGCAAATCGCTGTACTCAATCACCGTCACCTTGTCATCAACCTTGCAGAAGTTACCAAGCTTCTCAAACGGATCGCGCTTCGGCAACATCTTCGAACTCATCTCCGATTCATCCATCGCATGCAAACCGATAAACATCGGGTCAATCAATTTCACCAATGGATTATCAACCTGTACATAACTGATATGTTGAATCCCTCGCTGCCGCATGTCATGGATCGCGCGGCTGGTGTACAACGCTTTAAGAGATCCACCATGGCCATTCGGTGACAGTGCAATCGAATCTACTTCCTGCAGAAGCACCTTGCCCGATTCGCAATCCACCGCAGGCATCATCCCTTGCGGGAACAGCATCACATTCGCCTTGTCTAAACCGAGGTATTCATTCTCTTCAAAGAATTTCACCGTTTCCGTATGATTGAGCGGGCTGGTCATGATGTACCACGGCACGGTGCAATCATATTTTTTCTGAACATGTCGGATATACTCTGCAAAGCAACCGAACAGCGTCACACCTCGCAGCGGTGTTGCTGCAAACGTGCCTTTTGGTCCCGCCCACCCCAAACGCGTACCTTGCCCACCCGCAACCGTGAACGCTGCCACACGCCCATCCTTGATCAGTTTATGACCAAGTGCCAGTGCTTTCTCATATTTCTTCTCATCGCCCTCTGCTGGCACACTCGGATACCACGGCGCCGGTTCAATATCCTCACTAAGATGAACCTCCGGCTTCACCTTCACATGACTCTCAATCAATCCTGAAAGCTCTTCCCAGTCCACACTTTCGATCTGATCCAACAACTTCTCTTTACTGGCTGCATCAAGCCCCGCATAAAAATGTAACACGTGTTCCTGCCCCAAAGCTTCAAGCGTTGAAAGTGCTGCTGCAAAACGATTCTTAAACTGCGCGTCTTGTTCCATCTCAATCTTGCCCCAATATACCGGGTTAACATCTCAATCTAATTAACGATTAGACCGCGTGCCGTTATCAACACTGCAAGTCTACTTAGATTGCCATAGCACCTTGCCCACAAAAAATGGGCCAAGCTCTTCAAGATACTGCGACGTCTGTTTTGTCTTACGCATACGCTGAACCAATGCAGACAACGGGTGCAATTCTTGGCCGATCAGACCAATCACAAAATCGTTATCTTCACCGCCCATACCGTGACACGCCAGCCGCACATCACGCGCCACACCAGCCCGACCATACGAAAAGCCAATTCCACCATGCTCACGCAAAATGGCCATCTGCTCTTCACCGCTCAACTGCTCGAATGATCCAGCACGACGCAACGGGTACCACACCGCCCACGGCCAATCCTTATCCCTCACATACCGGCGAGGGCGATCAAGTAACACCTCATTCAAATCCGGCTCGTACCCCAGCGAATACGTCCGGCCAAACATCACATACTCATCACGCAACATCAATTGATCAAACAACTCGCCACGCAGAAAATCCCGTAGCTTTCCAGCGAAAAAGCCTGGCTTCTCACTCATCGTCAGCAGGCCATAGCCATACGGATCATTCACATCCGCATACAGCGCGCCCTCAATCCGATTTTTCTTCAACCCCTCAATCAGCGCCCCTTCATCCACCGTCCCGGTGAACACAAGCAATTGCATGTACATTCGCCGATCGCTCTTGGCACCTTGCGCCCCCTTCTCATTCAGATCGACTTCTTCCAACTGCATCCCTGCGGGCGGGCCGCCACGTTTTCCGTCACCACCAACAGGACGCCCCCCCGGGTATCCGCCGGGATGTCCACCCGAACCGTGTTTCTTTTCCTGCCCGTGCGGTTTTTCGTGGTTCTCACTCATACCCCGAAGCATACCCACCCCAACATCACCCATCAAATCCCCTTACCCTTTCTTAAGACATCCAGCCTCAATTCCTACACCAAAACCAACGCACATATCCATAGCCCCATGATCAATCTCACTTACCACCCAATCCTGCCAGCACCACCCCCGCGCCAACGACTGCCGCTGTCTCGATTCGCATCACTGTCTGCCCCACCTGCCAACTGATCCATCCCGCTGCTTTTGCCGCCGCACGTTCTTCATCTGTCCACCCTCCCTCCGGCCCGACCAACACCTCCACGCGATCCACCCCGGCCATCAACTTCCGAATCTCATCCCCAGTCACACCCTCTTCCTCATTTACTAAATCCATCATCAACCGCATCACTTTCTCACCTTCCAAATCAGCCGCACTGATTATCTCAGTAAAACTTCGCCACCCATCAACATCCATCACCCACGCCCGCCCACATTGCTTCGCGCTCTCCACAGCCCGCGTCTCAAGCCGCCCCAACTTCCCACTGCCCCCTTCCTTTGCTGACGGCACCACCGCACTGCGCTCACACACCACCGGCCCCCACACTGTCACTCCCACTTGCGACAGCCCATCAATCATCACGTCTACCCGCGAACCCTTCGGCACCGCACTCAACACCCGAAGCTCCACCCCATCTTCAATCCCCTTCCGCTCCACCCACATCTCGCGCACACCGACCTCAATCTCATTCTTGCTTGTCCGTACGATCTCCCCACAACCCAATAGCCCCTCCCCATCAAAAACCTCAACTTCATCCCCCATTTGCATCCGCAAAACACGAGCTGCATGTTTTCCCTGATCGCCCCCGACCACAACGGGTACAATGGCCGATAACCTGCGAACGATGTTCAATCCAGCCGTCGGATCGATCACCTGCCCCAGCAGAACCTGCAAATTCGCAACATAAAGCCTCACCGTCCGCATAGCCAATCCTCACATTCCTCTAAAATCCGCTCTGTCGCGTCAAAAACCGCACCTCAACCCGCTCAACCTTCAGTCGCCTCACACAACCGCCGATATTCCACATATCGTGGCCTAGGCATTTTACCGCCTTCGCCGCACCAGAATCGCGTTTCCCCAAACCTCAACAAACCGGGAAACATCATCGCACACTCCCGCATCAGCCGCCAGTGATCATGGAGCCATAGACGCACGTGTCAGACGCAAACGGACAATCCGCTACCGATCTTTCCAACTTGGAAAACAAGCTGGATGATCTTTTTGCGCGCATTGAGTCCGCAGCCCCCGGCAGCACCACACCTCCCCCCGATGCTCTATCCGCAACGATATCGCCTGATGAATCTTCACCTGCAACAGAACCCGCTGCAGTAAGTAAAACACCAGAATTCCTGAAAAAATCCGCAGCCGTTGCCGCCGAACAAACCAAATCTAACGCTCCGGAACCCGAACCTTACAAATCTCCCACACCACCGCCCGGCTCGCCTTCACTCCCTGAAGATGAAGCCGAACGCATCATGCTTGAAATGCTCGCGCAATCTAATCCAGACATCGCTGCCGCTGCAACCGAAGAAGGCGATGCAACAGCTGAAGGCAATGTCGGCAATGATGACATCGCGGCACTGATTAATGCCGCAGATGAATCGCCAACTGAAGAAGCAAGCACTGTAGATAACAGTGACATCGATGCGCTACTCAACGCCGCCACTTCATCCACAGATGAAGCTGAGACCATCGACAACAATGTCGTTGATCAGATCATTGACCAGCAAATCGATACTGCGATCGACCAAGCCAATGCTGTTGTAGCCCAAACACCTACAGCATCTGAATCAAAAGAAGATAACATGCTTGGTGACTTCCTCGCACCTGAGCACTTGGATATTTCTTCTGAACGCAAAATCGATCCCTCCACAATCATTGAACAGCGCAAGCAAGACGCATCTCAAGAAACAAAAACGCCTGAGTTAGAAGCCGCTCTCCAAACACAGGCCAAGACCAACAATGAACTTGAAGGCGACTTCCACTCACCTCAAGATTTAGAGGTCCAACCGACCGCCGCCACAAGCGAAGCACCAGCCCAAACT
Organism: Poriferisphaera sp. WC338; assembly: GCF_050931845.1. Lineage (GTDB taxonomy): Bacteria > Planctomycetota > Phycisphaerae > Phycisphaerales > Phycisphaeraceae > Poriferisphaera. The sequence goes on along the minus strand of NZ_CP194516.1, from coordinate 53,745 downwards.
GAATCTGACGGCTCTTTCAGCTTAGATCAGCTCGCCGGCAAGCTCGACAACCTCTTCGGCAACAATACTACTGAATCAACTGAAAAACCTGTAGAAAACAACGAAAATACCGCAGCAGCAGAAGCCTCAGACCCACCAATTGATCAGCTTGATAACCAGATCGCATCCGAAGCTGACAGCCTAATCTCACAAGACACTCTGGCTCCTGCAACCAAAGAAACAGATGATGATTTTGCCGGCTCCTTCGCGTCGCCCGACGAACTCTTGAACGATGGTTCCGAAGCCCCCACTACCTTCAACGCTACCGCTGATGATGTTGCACGCGAACTTGATGAAGACGCTAAGATTGAAGCCGCCGCACAACTTGCCGCTAATGATGATTCCGAGCTTGATGCTGCACTCGCAGAACAGATCGCTTCCACCGCACCGGCCACCGAAGCCGAAGTCGTTCCTGAAAAACCGCAAACGCAAACCGCAACTCTCACCACACCCATCATCACTGAGCCCGCAGTAGCTCAAGCTGAAACCACAAATTCCGCAAAAGTATCTCTCGTTCAGCGCATCACGTCACTGGTAAAAAACATCTCCAGCTCAATGCTCAAAATCTTCGGGCTCATTAACCTCCCCATCCTCAAACTCTCACCTGAAAACCGTGACACCGTTGGATGGGTTGCCATCTGTACCTTCGGCACTGCCGCAGCACTCTGTCTTGTTGGATTCTTCTTCTAACCTCACAGTTAGACACACTCAAACAACACACATCACAAGATCTTCTAACCCACGGTTAGACCTTTTGTATGCTCACTTACAACTTATCTAAAAAATCTCGTAGTATCGCTGCCGCGGCAAGGGCATCTCGACGCGCTTTCTTCTGCTTGTGCGTCAGTCCGCTCATCGCCATCTGATCATTCGCAGCCACACTGGTCAATCGCTCATCCACATAATGCACCGCCAGTCCACTCGCCTTCCCGATCGACTCCCCCCACCCCCGCACACGCTTAGCATTCTCACCCTCACTGCCATCCATATGCAGCGGTAACCCCACCACCAATGCCTCCGCACCCTCCCGATCGATCGCCTTTAAAATCAATCGCTCTCGCTCCATCTCACTTCCCGTCCGCACCACTTCCACCGGCGTTGCAATCCGCATAACGTCATCGCCAGCAGCCAAACCCGTCCGTTTTTCACCAAAATCGATCGCCAAATACCTCATTCCCACATCCTACCACTCCCCACCCAATTCGTCTCATCAGCTACCCACCCATCTTTCACCTTGACACTTCTTTAGAAGAACTTCCAAGACCGTACTTCCGGGAGGCTCTTCACACCACTGCTGATTTTCTTACAATAGAGCCGCAACCGTCTGCTGTTAAAACTCAAACAATCATCGTTCCGGAGATAACGACATGTTCAACTCATCCAACCCCGTCCTCAGCGACAACACCTTCTCTTCTCACGGCTCGTCCTACGAGCGCTCCAGCCTCATGACTATCAACGGCGCACTCCTCAAAACAGCCTTCCTCCTCGGGCTTGTAGTCGTCTCTGCTGCTTATGCCTGGTACAAAACCACGACAGCTGCCACCCCCTCCACCGCCTACACGCTCATGATGGTCGGCGCAATCGGCGGACTCATCGTCGGCATCATCACCTCCTTCTCACCTACCATCTCCCCCTTTACCTCACCGATCTACGCACTCCTTGAAGGCCTATTCCTCGGTGCACTCTCTTGTGTCATCGAAGGTCTTCATCCCGGCATCGCTGTTCAAGCCGTCGGTTGTACCTTTGGCGTGTTTACTATCATGCTCATTCTCTACTCCACGCGCATCATCAAAGTCACCAACACTTTCATCATGTGCGTCATGGCCGCAACCGGTGGGCTCATGCTCTTCTACCTCATTGCATTCGTATCTTCATTCTTCTTTAACTACCCATTTGCTGTCCTCAGCTTTGAAAACGGTGGATACATCTCCATCGGCTTCTCCATCCTTGTTGTTGGACTCGCTGCACTCAACCTTGCCATGGACTTTCACTTCATCGAACGTGGTGCTCAAAACGGTGCCCCCAAGCACATGGAATGGTATGCCGCCTTTGCACTCACCGTAACTATCGTCTGGCTCTACTTCGAAATCCTCCGCCTACTCTCAAAACTCAAATCTGACTAAATCCCCCCGGAAGGCGACTTCTTCCAACACACTACAACAAACAAACCCGAGCACCGCGCTCGGGTTTTTCAATCCACATACAACTAACACATACCAAAAGAAAAACCGCTCATTTCTGAGCGGCTTTTCATACTACCGAACACCCATCTATCCCTTCCCCTGACGGGTTTCCTAATCCTCCCTCCCCATGTCCCCCACCTTTTCCGCTGGGTATCCCTCCCAGTATCCTCCTCCCACATCCCTCCTCCATGAGTATCCCCCGCCAACTATGTGCCGGGCACAGCATTCCTCCCCGACAAATCCTCCCCCTCCGGTCCCCGCCCCTGCAAAAGCGGATCCAGCACATCTGCAATCCACCAGATCTCATCTCTAAGACACTGGCAGACTTTCTCCACTACGCCCCGTCATAACACAGGCCGCCGCTTCGATCACCGCGCTAAGTACATCATCAAAAACAGACATACTTATCGCGCAATTGATTTTAATTTTTCTACGTTAATACCAGCCGTCACGTGCCCGCCCCCTAATAGCCGACACGTTGCATGTCGTGGTTCTCTTCAATCCATTTCCCAACATTGAAGTGAACTGCATACGACTGTGAATTTATTATCTGGCCGTTCAACTCAGCTCTTTAACTTTTTCTAACAATTCATCTGAAACTTCCGGCATCGGATAATGATCACGTAAGAATGTCCTGAGCTGCTCACTCTCAGCGATGCGGAAAAACACTACTCGATCTAACTTGTGCGTCGCAAACGTCACCGCACGGGCTAACCTTCTTCGGCTTGCAGCAATCAATAACTCACCCGTTGGCTCGTTCCCAATCGGCAACATCTCAAACTGCCATGCCTGTCGGCGATTGATCATCCTTAATGCCTCTTCATCGATCCGGCATTTCTCCAAATCAACTGTCCCTGTCGAACGATGATACTGCTCCACCCAAGCGTTCTCGATGCTATCAACCGTCACATCGAACATCTGCTCAGCCAATACACCAAACGGCTTCTGCACACGCTTCTGCATCTGCACAATCTCAAACACCTGCTGATCATTCAGTACGCCCTGCTCAACTAAAATCTCACCAATGCGGATCGGATGTGACACGATATAAACTCCTTTAGCTCTCAGCCCCTTTTCCAGTCCCCAGCTTTCGCTGCCTCATAGGACATCGACACCACAACACACTGCATCAACCGGCTGGCTTTGCATCGCTCACAATCTCTTGATCTTCTCCTCGTCCACCCCATACCGCCGCCATAACCCGCGCGCACTCATCTCAAACCCCCATCTTTTTTCCCTAACCGCTCAAGCCCCTCTCAACATCAGACGACCGATAACTCGCAATTTACACAACAAAAAACGGGCCGCCATCAGCAGCCCTTTTCATCATCGTCATTAACCAATAGATCTTATTTCTTACTTTCAGTCGAAGAAGCCTTCTTCTTCGCCGACTCAAGCACATCGATCTTCTCAACGGTGATTACTTTCAACTTGAGTGCTGGGTCATAACCGATCTTTCCTTTGATGCCAACATAGCGGCCAAGTGTCGCATGACCATCCACCACCTTGCCGGGCTTCACATAAGCAAGTGTCCGACCCGTCGAACGATCAAGTAACCGATACATGCGTGGCAAGTGCTTCCCGTCATAAACACCACTGGCAAGCAATTGACCCATCGCATCATATTCAACCACTAATGGTCGATTGATCTTAACTTGTACTTCTTCCTTCTTCTCAGCTGCCTTCAAGTCCGCAAGCATCTTCACAATCTCTTTATCACGCTTAAGTTCACCGAGACGGATTTCGATCACTTGCTTATCAAACGCGGTACTCGCTTTACTGTCACGCAGCTTCTTATATGCATCTGCCATCTGATCCAACGGACGCTCCGACAACGGCTTCGCCCGCAGCGGTTCCATCTGCTCCTCCAGTGCTCGGAATACTTCCGACACACCAGCTTCATCCACAACCAATCCCTTATCACTTGCCTGAATCCCGCCCGGCCCCTTTGCTTCAATCGTAGTCTTCACTTCTTCACCAGCACGCTTTGCATCTGCCACCGCATCGCCCGATGAAATGACCGCTTTACCTGTGGCAGGATCGATCTTGGTTTCCTTAACCGCGGCCTCTTCTACCTTGGTTGCCTTAACCGCTTCATCAACTTTCTTTTCAACCGGCTTCTCTTCAACTTTCACTTCAGGCTTCGCTTCTTCAACCTTCTTCGTTTCCTTCGGCTCTTCCTCCTTCTCCGCTTCCTTCAATTCCATCTCTTTACGAACCGATGCCTTTCGCAGCATCCCCGGAGCGACAAAAACCGTCGCGCCTTTCGGTGGAACAATCTTATAACTGCTCCCATCTTGCGCTACGATCGACACCGCATCGCCCTTATTCAATCGCTTCTGTGAATAATAACTCTCATCTGCCGCACCACTCATTGCACCAGCCTTCACATCCGCATCTTTGTTCAAGACGCCTTTGCTGCCGTCACCCTTGGCATCCACAAATGCTTCGCTGATATAGCTATACACCCCTTCCGGACACGAGATGCGATACCATCCGTACATCATCTCTTGAACCTGAACGACATCCCCCTTCTTCAGCTCACCCACCTTGTAAAACACACGACCCGCCCCCGCGTGCATCGGTGTCTTGTCCTTGGTCACCACTGCCATGTAAGGCCCATCAGCCGCTTCTACCGCCCCACCCCCAACAAGCAGCATGACACCCAAAACCCAGGCCAACATCACTTTCGTCTGTTTCATCGCTTTTTGCTCTCCCGGGCGCCCTGCGCCCGTCACCCGATCACTCGGAAATGGTCCCTACAAAGATATAGCTATAGATTCGCCCCAGCCTACCCACTTTATCCCTATTCTTCGCTCCAGCGTCAAGACTGGTTCGACAATCCTGCCCGCATTCCCAATCTTTCAGCCTCATTGTACTCCAAATCGCTGTTCAGCCGCGATAGGTACCGCTCGCTACGCGCATGAAAAGCCCCCCACCGACCCCGGTGGCCACGTGTTTTATATGCACAAGCTGTCTGATTCACACTTACCGCTAGCTTAGCTCACCCAACCCCACACCACCTTCAACACATCCAAGCATTACGCTCCACGCCGAGGCGGACCAAAACCATCTCCCCAATCCTGCGGCTCCACCACGTCACTTAACTCCTGACAAATCTCACCCAATTCATCCACCAACCGAAGCACCTCCCGCACACCATCACTCGCCCCACATTCCAAATCCACATCATGCCCAAAACAATCCTGCCCTTCTTCCGCTGTACCACATGCCTGCTGCTCCACCTGATCTTCCAACATCACCGACACCCCACACCCCGCGCCGTCATTGCTCATGATCTTTGCCAGCACACTCACTTCTTTCTCGTGAACCAGTCGCATGTTTTGATTCCTGTCCAGGCCGCAGAAACACATCCATGCACCACATTACTTCGCCGCTAGCTCCACCGCGACATTCCTATAATCGACCGTCCAATATCAAACATGAGTCACCACACTGGTTGCGCCACTTTTTATCACGCCCCACACACCCATCACCCGTAAAATTCCTACAGCCGCTACAATAAGAACCTATACGAACCAACTTCCAAGGGGTCGCTCACATGGACAATCATGAGCAGCAAGCGCAAACCATTTCCGATTTATCTCTCACACCAAACCACACCGATCCCAGCGACAAAGAACTCCAGCCCATAGATCGAGACATCCTCTGCGCCAACTGCGAATACAACCTTCGCACACAACTTCCCATTCACGACTGCCCAGAGTGTGGCCACCCTATCGCCGAATCTGTTAAGAACCGGCAACTCGCCTACGCTCCCCTCGACTACATCGAAAAACTTCGCTCCGCCACCACCGTCGTCGCCGTCGCCCCCTTGATACTCTTCCTTATCAATATCACAATGAATGCCAACAAAGATATCCCAGAAGAATCCCTTTTCGTCATTCGCAAAGCCGTTCAGTTCATCCTCTACAGCTTCATCGTGTTTGCCATCTTCTCGCTCACCAAAAACAGCCCCTTCCGTCCGCGCATCCCCAAAACCATCCTCACCCTCCGCATCACCGCCCCCCTCTCATACATTCTTGCACTCGTTTTGGCCGTCCTAATCAATAAAATCAAGCCCGGCCTCATCCCCGTCACGCTTCTTACCATCACCCTACTCTCATTGGCCTTGGCGTTCTTCACCTTCCTCAAATTCTACGCCAACATCAACCTCGGCCTGCTCCCCAACAAACACCGAGGCTCCGCAAACATCTACGCCTACCTCTTCCTCATCATCCTCACCATCCTTGCCTTCAGCAATCCAACCCTAATGATCACCAACTATCTATTCGACATCGCACTCATACTCACCCCCGAACGCCAACAACAAAACCACGGCATCTATAGAGCCGTTCTTATCACAGGCATCTTTGCCTTCTTTATCCTCGCTATCACCCTCATGGTTTTCCTCTTCCGATTCCGTAGCACGCTCACAAAACTCCACGGGGTACGATCCAGACTCGATCTCACCACGCGCTGAAACATCTCACCTCCCACAACGTCTTTATCTGTAACATGAACAGCACCATGCCCTCCCTACACACAACCGTTTCCGTCGAGGCACTTGATCAAGATCTGCTCTGCACCAATTGCGAGTACAACCTCCGCACTCTTACTCCCGCCCAATCCTGTCCCGAATGCGGCCACTCCGTCTTTGAAACCCTGCAACAACAACACCTCTGCAACGCGCCATTGCCATACCTCACCACACTCCGCACCGCCGTCACCCGACTCCTAATCACCCCGCTTTTCTATTTCGGCTTCTTCCTGATCATGATCGCGCACAACACGCGCATCATCCCCGGCAATATCTACTACATCCAGGCCACCATCATCCTCACCCTTACCCCCATCCAGCTCTTCTACCTCTTCGCCATCTTCAAACTCACAACACCTCACCCCTACCAACCCAAACACCCAAACCTCATTCGTACCATCCGCATTACCGCCATTTTAGTCTTTACCCTGTCACTACTACAGCACCTCATATCATTCGTGCAGTTCATGCCGAACGTTTCTTACCTTCCATATCTCCTCTTTCCACTCAACCTCCTTAATACTTTCTGCAACCAGCTTCACACCATCTCCGCCCTCTTTTTCATCGCCGCCTTTTCCCTCGGCTCACTTCTCAACACACACCGCAGACCCCTCCGCTTGATCGCTAAAATCATGATCCCTTTCACCGCCATCATTCTTCTCATACGTACCCTCCTCATAACCTTTCTCCTCTTCCTGGCTCCAACCACCGGTTCGTTCCCTCCTTCATTTTTAATCCTCAATTACATCACGATGGCCTGCACTTTCGGCCTCCTCATCTGCTACATCTGCATCCTTATCTACCTCTTCCGCTTCCGCCGCGCTCTTTCCGTCCTCATCAATAATCGAAGTGATTCCGTCAATAAATTACTCACCAGCTAAGCCCATCCGCCACGCCACCGCCACACCCCAATCTTCATCACCTGATTGATTCACATCACCACCCGCCACGTCAGGATTGATTCTTGGCCGCTGTCGATACACTTCAAGCTCATACGAACCCGCTGCAAGCCTCTTAAAATATAGATGCTCCACATTGTCTAGCTCGCTATCGCTCAGCCCAACAATCTTCTTTTCCCCATCCTTCTCTATCTTTACGAGCCGTAAATCAAAATCAGCAACTCGCGGCCGCGCCATCCAAACCGCTCGCATCTTCTCTTTCTGTTTCACCTGAACCTCTTGCCCATCAAGCCGTCGGTTCCACACAACCGTGATCGACACATCCTCTGCCCCTTCCTTGCCAATTATAATTTTCCATTTAGCTGATTGACCCTCTCTAAGCGCCAAATAGTCCCAACCGTTTTCCTCCCTGCTCGTCTCATCAATCGTAAAAACAGACTCCCGGTCCGATGTACGATCTCCGCCTTGCAACATAATCTCGCCCCGTTGCCGCCCGCCCATCATCACCTTCAAACTCTCATCCACATTCACAATCCCCGCACCCAAATGTTCATCTAGCGATCGTCCCTCCGCTGGCCGCCAATGCTTCGGCTTAGTTGCCCCCGTCAATATGGCTGCCTTCACAACCTCCGGCCGCCCCGCCGCCTCACGATCACCTTCCGTCATCCCATCTGCAATCTCCAACAACAACCCCGCAGTCGCACTCACCACTGGTGTAGTAAAACTCGTCAATCCCCGCGGCCCCACCAAATCCGGCTTCACACGCCCCACACCCTCATGCTTCGTATAACCACCACTCGACGCGCCGCCGCTACCCGCCGTCCCCACCGCGATCACATTGTGCCCACTCCCCATCAGCATCGGCACTTCACTCTGCCTCCCATTGTTCACCCCTGCCACTACCACCACACCATCTCTATCCACAAGATAGTCCACCCGACGCAACACCTCTTCCGCACCCGGAAAGCCATTACTGATCCATGAATGATTAAACACACGAATACCCTGCTTCGGCGGTTCCTTCCCACTCCCTACCTTTAAGTAACCGTCACGCATCCAACCATTCGCACTAAACAAATGCACCCGCGATACACCTGGTGCCATCCCGTGCTTCCCATAGATAATCGCAGCCGTACCCTGTGCATGACCACTCTCCCCGCTCCCGCCGCTCCGCGATAAAAACGCCACACCTTCATACCCACTCAGCCCAACCTTCGGCTTGTAATCCTTCCCGCCCTCCACATGCCCCATCACGATCCCCTTACCCGTCGGCATCGCCGCGCCTAACCGGCGCTTAGCCGCATTATACCCTGTTAATTCCTTGACACTTTTTTTCTTCTGAACCCGTGCCGCTTCTCCCGGCGATTTCTCCACACCCTGTGTCCCTTGTGCCAATACACCATCCCCAATAAGCAGCAATACCAACATCACACTACCCGCCAACAAACGCTGCAATCTCATTCTGTTCCTTTCAACCATGCCATCCATTATAGCCCTTGCTCCGTAGCTTTTTCTTCAATCTCACCTCCCAACCCCCATTGCGGTTCTTTTGCCATTTCACTCTAAAAAAACAGATCGCAGCTTTATACTGCGACCCGTCTATCATTGTTCCCTTATCACTGCTCTATTTCTTTGGCCGCATCTCCAACTCAACAATCCGTCCATCCAACAGCGACGTCTGCCCTCGCCAGATACCACCCACCTGCAAACGCAGATCTAGATCACCCTCCGAACGGTCTAGCGGCAAACCCATCACCTCAGGAATATCAAAATTTTTCAGATCACTCAGATTCGTAATCCGTAACGCCAAATATTCCTCCGGCACCTCCACCCCGATCACCTCACCTGCAAAACGAACCGCACCTGTTTCAACAATCAACTCCACTTGCCCAATCCGAATCGTCTTCGTCAATGTCAGCGTCTTATTTAATTGTGCATTTGAAGCGGTTCGTCTTGAAGGTCGACGCGGCGTCTGTTCAAATGCTGCATCCTCCATCATCATCATTTCAAACTCCTCAACCTCACCCATCGTACCCGGCTCAAAGCCCATCGGTTGGCCGCGCACCATCAACTCATCACTACCTGCTACCCCTGATGCTGTCCCGTCACCCTGACCACGAAGCAACATCACTAAATCATACACCCCCGCGCTGCTTTTCAAACTCCGTGTGTAAATCTCACGCTTTGCATGCGACCAATAATCATCTAGTGCTTCAGTCGAACGATCATCAAGCGTTGAAACCCGTTTTGCCATATCATTCTGCATCTTCACATCACCGCCCGCACCCGCAACAAGCGCGGCCACTGCACCACCTGCCAACTCAACATCTGTTGAACCCGCAAGCGCTAGTAGCGCACTCTCGTCTTTATATTGCTCTGCCCAAAGTGATGCATCAGGCAAACCCTGCTCTGCGAGCATTTGCCCAAACCATGTCACTACCTTCGAATCACCGCGCGGATCGCGAAGCAGCCCCACCACCACCGGCTCATGATTCTCCAACGCTTTATAAAGCTTACGCCCAAATGTATCTCGTTCCTCCGGCGACAAACGTGATAACGATTGACCAATCTTCCGATTCGATCGGCGTAACTTCAAACCCGCTTCCAACGTCGTTTGTTCATCGCCGCGTAGCACAAGCTGTATCAGCGATTCGGTCGCCTTGTCTTCATCGCCTTGACGATCAAAAAATGCCGCCAATCCATCAGGTGTATCCTCATGATTGAATGCTGCCGACAAAATCAATCTGTATGTGTCAAGCTCATTCGTTTGTAAGTTGCTGCTGCGACCCCTAGCTTTCGGCCCAGCAATCTCAAAGTGCTTCAATGACTGCCACGCCAACTTACGCATCACAGGATCGCCACTATTCAGTGCCCGAAAAATCATATGATCTGCCGCATTGATCGGAATCGGCTGGGTCAACGTCAATTCATCTCTACCCTGACTCTTATCTGTCCCAGATGCCTCATCCGCTTTCTTACCAAGAAACTTATTCATCAATGTCGACGTAACAGACTTCACCTGCCCGCCATCTGAATTTTCAGAATTGGCAATTATCTGTAATGTACGAATCACCACTGCAGGATCACTTGACCCAAGCAAACGATAATTCAGCCAACCTGCTGCAATCGCATCAACTGGTGCCGTTTTAGCAACGTACCGAATCGATTGATCCAGACGATCATTGCTGAGCTGCTCAAAGTTGATCCCTGAGATAATCAGTCCAACAGAATTGCTCTTCGCATCCTGACTGTCAATCACTTCCTTCAAAATCAATCCCGCTTCCGGCCCAGTCGGATCTGCAAGCGATTGATTCACAGTGCGAATCACCTGTTGCAAACTCGCAGGATCATTCGCTTCAAGATGTAGCACACTCCGCAAACTCAGTAGCTTTTCAACCGGACCAAGGTCCTTCGCCGCTGATTTCAATAGTGACAGCGTTGCTGCGGTCGGCGGGACTGTTTCCGCAAGCCCTCGCACCACCATCGTCTTCGCTTCACCCTTCGCATCAACTAACATCGATCGCAGCAAACGATAAAGCGGATCGTCTGGCTGAGCGTAGCTCACCATCCCCGAGTCATATAATGTCTGCGCCACAAGCCGATACGTCAACGGATGCTTGCTGCGCACCAAGTTCTGCATATCCGCAACCATTTGGTAGTCTTCAAATGACAAATCGCCATTGATCTTCTTACTTGATGCATCTTGCAACCGCTCAAGATCTGCAAGAGGCAATTCCCAATCATCAAAATCTTTGCCTGATAAACCAAACGTACGTTGCTCTTGAGAAATCTCAAACACAGCCCAGATCTGCCCCGGATTGTTATGCGTAAAATCAGTCTCCAAATCACGCACTTCATTTTTCAGAAGCTTGTACTCTTCGTAAGCCTGACGATACTCTACCTGCTGCTGGCGAAGTTGCTCACGAGATTGTGAACTGCGACTACTCGTGCTACGACGAGTAGAAGATCGGCTTTCACCACCAACAAAACTCTCAAGACCAGACGATCGGCTTGACCGCTGCCGCGAACTTGATGAACTCCGCTGTGCCGCACCAGGTTTTGTCGGTCGTTTATCATTCAGCAGATTCGCCCGGATTCTATAAATATAAAGCGATTGCCCGTTTTCCTGCACCTCGCCACCTGAGATCGAGCGATCAAGCGACCAACTCACGCCACCATCCGGATGTAGGGTGATCTTTCGCGATACCCGCGGCGCACCAACCGGAATCGCACTAAACGCATCTTCCGCTGTATCAAGGGCGCGTGTCGCAACATTAGGTCGTGCTCGTCGTCTTGGGGCCGGTGCACCAAACTCACCATTAAGCTCCATCATCATGTCATCAGCAAATCGGCTGTCCCCCGCTCGTGGTGACGAAGATCGATACGCGCGAGATCTCATCGTGGTTGCTCGCTCTGCATCCTCCTGAATCACCCAACAAACAAACCGACTAGACCGCACCTTAATCGGTGGCGAACTAATCTTCACATCACCCTTCGGTGTATCAAACGATACCGGCAACTGCACAAACCGCCGCCCCACACGCGGTTCAATCCGCCAGACAGGATCAGTAATCGTATCACTAAAAACATTTTTATCTGCAAGGATCTTCAACGCATCCACATGCATCCGCGGCGTCTCAACTTCATCCTTCTTTACCACAGTCGCAGCTTCAGCCGCCGCCTTCTGCTGATCAATCACTGCTTGAACTTCCGCCGAAACTTCATCCCCTTCTGTCGGTATCTGTTCCTGTGCGACCAACGTCGTCGCCAACACGCCAACCACACCCAATGACATCAGACGCATTACCTGCCGCATGCCCCACCGTGAAAGACAAGTTGCCTGCGTATATGCCGCGTGCTCATGCACACATGGTTTACGAACAAAAAAACGCTTGATGGGGTTGCGCATACCAAAGGACTCCGCGAACTGTGACCAGTTGATAATGGAATAAATCAATCGGATCGCCGCCTCGGTCACCCGAAGCCGCTGAAACACCGATTTTAACCCAAACGGGCCGCTATAGCATTAGAAATATGCCTCTAGTCACACACCCTCGCCATGCTATCCCCACCCACACCTCCAATTTCTCAACCACAAGACTCTCATGACCGCTTCACTCGCAAAAAACACCCGTCAAAGTAAAATACAGCCTAAACACGAGGATAAACATCATGAAACACGCACTCATCATCGCTGGCGGCTCTGGCACACGACTCTGGCCCATGTCGACCAAAGATCGCCCCAAACAATTGATCCCGCTAATTGATGGCAAAAGCCTGCTTGAGATCTCCGTTGACCGCCTGCGCAATCTCGTTGGTGAGGATCACATTTACATTTGCGCGGGCGAATCCATGCGTGATCTTATTCTCCAAACCATCCCCGGCATGTCCCCAAACCGATTTATCGCAGAACCGATGGGCCGTGACACACTCAACGCCGTCGCACTTGGCACTGGCGTCATCGCCAAACATGACCCTGATGCCACCGTCGGCATCTTCACCGCCGACCACCTCATCGAACCCGTCGACGACTTCGCACGCATCGTCGAGCAAGGCTACAACCTCGCCGAGCGCCGGAACGATCTCTTGGTTACCTTCGGCGTCTCCCCCACACACCCCGCCACGGGCTTCGGCTATCTCGAACTCGCAGACGCCATCGAGGGCAATGAAGGCGCAAAAAAAGTCGCGAACTTCAAAGAAAAACCAGACACCGCCACCGCTCAAACCTATCTCGTCGCCGGCCCCACTAAATACCTCTGGAACGCTGGCATGTTCGTCTGGCAAGCCACCACTCTCATGGCCTGCGTTCAAAAATTCTGTCCCGAAAACGCCGCCGCCATTGACCGCGTCCTCGCCGCATGGGGCACCCCCGAGCAACAAACCGTCCTCCATGAGGTCTACCCCACGCTCAAAAAAATCAGCGTCGACTATGCCATCATGGAACCGGCTAGCACCGACGATCGTTTCGGCGTCGCCTCCGTCCCCATGCCTATCCAGTGGTTAGACGTCGGCAGTTGGCCCAGCCTCAAAAAAACACTCACCCCCGACCCCGCTGGCAATGCCGCCACCGGCTGCAAATCCCAACACCTCAAATCCAACAACATTCTCGCTGTCTCCGAGGACACCGATCACCTGATCACCACTATTGGCTGCGACGACCTTATCATCATCCACACCGACAAAGCCACCCTCGTTTGCCACAAAGATCACGCTGAAACCATCAAGCAGCTCCACACCGACGTCGGTGAAACCTACGGCCAGAACTACCTCTAACTAATGGTTAGAGCCCACCATACACAACCTTTCTCTACCAAACCCATGATCGTCGACTATGGGACCATACTCAGAAGCTCAAACAACAATCCGATACTTCCAAGCCCACGGATTCTATCCGTCCCATAAAACAAGCTGTTTTTTCAGATTCAGTCGCCCCCTATACCAGCCGATACTGTCTGTAACGGATGGGATCGTTGCGCCGATCACCCATTATCGGAACACCCGCCACCACACTCTGCCACAGGACTTATGCGCCCAATGATCCAACGATTTGAACATCATGATTCAGCAGCCATCGTGGAAGTGCAGCAGTATCTGCACAAAATCAATGCCGGCGTCGAATCTGATCCACGCTGGCTAAACATCCTTCACGACGCGCTTGGACACCGCACCTTCGCTTACATCCACCGCGATCCAGACACCCGAATAATCAATGGCTACCTCCCCCTCTCACTTATCAGCAGCCCACTCTTCGGTCGCTTTCTCGTCAGTCTACCCTATATCAACCGAGCAGGCATCCACGCCCATTCGCCTGCCATCAAGCAAACCCTTCTCCAACACGCCTGCCAAACAACCGAACTTACGCGCGCACAATATCTCGAACTCCGTCACGAATCTAATCATGGGATAGACGATTCCTCTCTTACTGAACAGCGCACCGAAAAAGTCATCATGGAACTCGCGCTCGAAGCTGATGAAGATGCGCGTTGGAAACAAATCGGCGGCAAAACCCGCAACCTCATCCGTAAAGGTGAAAAGAACAACCTCAGCATCACCTGGGGCCATCGCAACCTTCTCGATGATTTCTATCAAATCTTCGCCATCAACATGCGAGACCTAGGCACACCCGTCTATCCCAAGAAACTCTTCCAGCGTATCCTTGCTGAATTCGACGCCGAAGCCGAGCTTTGCACCGTCCAACACAACAACAAAGCTGTTGCTGGCGCTCTACTCCTGCACGACAACCACACCCGCAAGACCAGCATCCCCAGCGCAAGCTGTCTCCGTGAAGCCAACAAACTCAGCGCCAACATGTGGATGTACCACCAGATGATCGAGCGCACCGCACACCGCGGCAACACCATCTTCGACTTCGGCAGAACCACCATCGACTCCGGCACCTACCGTTTCAAAAAGCAATGGGGAGCCAAACCCACCCCCTGTACCTGGCAATACCACGTCCTCCGCGGATCCATCGGCAACATGCGACCAGACGACGAAAAGATGCAAAAGCGCATCGAAATGTGGAAGAAGATGCCCCTCTGGGTCACCAAGATGTTCGGGCCAACCATCGTCAAAGGTATCCCCTGATTCGGCTCACCCCTGCTCTCCTGCTCATTTTTCATTAACACCAGACGAAGTATCAAACACTGATTCCTCTCAGCACACAAGCGAATCATGCTATCCGCATAGTATTTACAAGCTATTTAATGCTCTACACCAGTCGTTCCGTTCAATACCACACACTTTTACACTAACATAGTCTCTTGGCAGATCATTCTTTCCCGGAGATTCAACCATGCCCAATGTCCTCGTCATCGGCAGTGCCAACATGGATGTCGTCGCGCCTCTCGACAAACTCCCCAAACCCGGCGAAACCATCCTCATCGGCGACGTCTCTCTTGTCCCCGGCGGCAAAGGCGCCAACGCTGCTTCAGCTGCTGCACGTATGGGCGCAAACGTTAAATTCATCGGCGCAGTCGGTAACGACCCCTTTGGACAAGCACTCAAAACAGCTCTCGAAAAAAACAACATCGATATATCTAACCTGCGCTTAGTCGATACCGGCTCCGGCACCGCCATTATCCTCTTGGATCAATCTTCAGGTCAAAACTCTATCCTTGTCGGCCCCGGCGCAAACGCGCACATCACCCTCCCAGAAACAGACGACTGCTTCACTTGGGCCGATGCGATGATGCTCCAACTCGAAACCCCCGTTGAGATCAACATCCAAGCCGCTCAGCGCGCCTACAAAAACAATGTCCTCACCATTCTTGACCCAGCTCCAGCCATCGACACCCTACCCGCGTCGCTCTTTGAACACTGCCATGTCATCTCGCCCAACGAAACCGAGCTTACCACACTCACCACCATGCCTGCCGACTCTCCCGAGGAAGCCACCTCTGCCGCACAGAAGCTGCTTGACCTTGGCGCACAAGATGTTGTCGTGAAAATGAGCAGCAAGGGCGCGCTCTGGGTCAACCGTTCACAATCAAAATTCTTCCCTGCCTTTAAGATCGACCCCATCGACACCACTGCCGCCGGCGATGCCTTCACCGGTGCCTTTACAGCCGCCCTTGCTGAAACCCGTGACTATCCTCACGCCATTACCCAAGGCATGCTCGCCGGCGCACTCGCCTGCACCAAACACGGCGCTCAAACCTCCATCCCCACCAAAGCCGAGCTAGATGCTTTCACTTTAAACAACGCACGAACATGAGATAATTTCAAAAATCGCCATGTTACATAACCACAAAAAAGGCCTACGCCGTTTGACGTAGGCCTTTGTCATTGAAAGCGGGTGAAGAGACTCGAACTCTCAACATTCAGCTTGGAAGGCTGACACTCTACCAATTGAGTTACACCCGCGTGGAAAAGGCATATTCTAGCATCAGACAGTCAGATATTACAAGCGAGCCACAAATACGCCAGCCCACCGAGCGGGACAGCTCGGAGAGGCTGGTCGTATACGGTGTGGCTTGTTGTTTGCTAGCTCACAATGAGCATAAAACGTGGAAAACCTATGCTTACCCCTGCGAAACTGCTGCACGCGGTTCGGAGACCTCCAGCTTGTGCTGCAAATAGCCAATCCGCTTAAGTACCCAGTCGTACTCCTCACTCATCACCTCATCAATCGGCTCATGGACCAGCGGCTGAAGTACATCTGCATGATCAAGAACACCGTGATGGTGTAGCATCCGCTTGCAAAGCTGCTCTGGGAATTTGTCGTAGATGCCCCAATAAGGCAAGATTTGTTCGTAGTAGATCTTCGCAGACAGCACTTCGTCCCCACGCAAAAATGCATCGACCATGGCATGGTGAATCCAAAGCGCTTCGGTGCCAGTCATGAATGACGTAACGCCGTGGCGCATCATGTGGATCATGTGCTGTCCACCGTTTCCACCAATGACTGGTATGCGTCCTTCGGAGAGCTTAATGATCCGCTTGGTTTTGGTCAGAAAATCATTCCCCTCAGCTTTGATGTAATGAATGTTCTCAATTTCGTCATACATCTTCACCGTCAGCTCTGCTGTGATATACGGCGCGCTCTTCTTCGCATCCTGAATGATGATCGGTAGATCGGTCGCATCCGAAACCGCCTGATAGAACTCATACACATAGTCCTGCGAAAGATGACCCATCAGCGGCGGCATCGCCATGATGATATCTCCGCCACGCTTCTTGATCTCCTTGGCATAGTTCACCGCTTGATGCGTGCCTTCACTGGACACCGCAAGGAACGTCGGCACCCTACCATCCACCTCATCCACGATCATTTCAATCAACTGCGTCCGCTGATAATCACATAGCTTGTGAAACTCCGAGGCAAATCCAAAATGCCCGATCGCGACCGCACCCTGATCCAGACAATACCGAATCTGCCGACGCTGACTGACTTCGTCAACTTCGCCGCTCGGTTTAATGGCCGTCATCAGGATCGGCATCATGCCTCGAAATGATTCTGTCTTCTTCATGATCCACACCGTCTTTCAAAAACTTGGTTATCAAAACACATATCTAATATGGCTCCCTACCTAGCGTAATTCATCTCGCATGAAATAAAGTATCTTGCCATCTTCCACACCGACTAATAGATCCAACTTCCCGTCGCCATCAAGATCAGTCGGCCACGTCGATGCATTATGAGCACCGGCACGCATCACCGAACCATCCTTAAGCTTGATCACTTGTGCACGCTTGAAGACCGGCTTGGAAGATGTCCCAACATTCTCAAGCCAGAACGGCGCACACCGTGACGGCAATTGATCCTTATCAACAAAATATTTTTGTAATGCATGTGACGTGCCAAAGACAACATCCCAATCGCCATCGTTATCCCAATCTGCGATCGACAACTTTGTCCGCCCCCACAACCCTACAATCCCACACAGCCGAATCGGCTTGCCCGATGTATCTTTCATCTTTACAACCTGATCAATCACAGTCCCACCCGGCGACGCAGGTACCGCAACCGCAAGATCACCGTCCCAATCTAAGTGAAGTAAAGTTGCCCCCCCCGTATTGCCATAATCATGTGCCTTCGAAATCACCGCTGGCCGTGACCGCCAGGCAATTAGCATTGGAGATCCATCTGACATTATCAAACGATCTCGCTCTGAAAAATGGATACTATCTCTATCTTTGTTATACAAATAAACTTCAGCTTTGATATCGTTCGTCAAAACATCCGCAACACCATCATCATCCCAATCGCCTATCGTTGGTTGCAAATATCCCCATCGCTTCTCACTTGGACCTTGGATCGAGCCAGACAGCCCTGCGGTATGATGAATCCGCTCACCACCGAGATGTAAGTACGTCGGAGTGCCATATACCGTCCCGTCCTTTGTCCCCGGCCAGTACGTCAAGTAACCCGATGAATCCCCCACCAGCAAGTCCTCAAAGCCATCACCATCCCAATCCACCCGACAGGGTGTCGCCAGTGTTTCCACAGCCACATAACCACCACGCAACTTCATCCCACCTTCAATTTCTTTAAACTGACCAACCCCATTCCCCTTGAGCACGGCCACTCTACCCGGATTGCCATCCAGTAGCACTTCATCCAAGCCATCCCCATCAAGATCACACACCGTGACCTTCATCGGGAAGTATGTTTCTGTCACACGCGCACCCCCTGCCAATAGCGGAACGACCGGCCCGTCTGTCCACAACTCACCATCCACGACCTTAACCGGTGCGGCCAAAAGCGCATCGACATCGCCTGCCATAAGCACATATGTCTTCCCTTCTTGGTGATAAACAGCGGTCGCACGATCCCAGGTATACGTCTTCCATTGCAATGCAAAGTCACGATGGCGATCATGAACCACTTTGAACGAGCCAAATGAAAGCTGCCCCGCCTGACCCCGTTGCCCTTTTGCCCACATCAACTGCGAGATCATTTTTGCACCAAGCCAATCACCGTGGATATCATACCCACGCCCTTTCCCTTGATTCGGCGTTGCTTTTTTTGCCCGCCAAAGCGACACGCCATCCGGCGTTGACGGGCCCAAATTCCGTACCCGCTGCACAAGCAAATCTTCAATACCATCCCCATCTACATCACCTACAAACCAACCTTGCGGCGTCGCACCCAATGCCGCACGCACTTCTTTTCCATCAACCAACATAACAGATGGCTCGGCAAACTTAGGTTTGCCCACCTCACCCACGTTCTTCATATAAACCAAGCTATTATTGCCAAACGCTGTTCGCTCACCCTTCGCCACCAAATCAAACATTCCGTTCTCGCGCACCAATGCCTGATGCTCTCGTCCGACAAACCCTTCCAACGTTTTGCCCGGCAAGTACTCCCTCTTTGCCCGATCAAACTCCTTGAACACCGCATGCCGTTCACCAAACAGGCGTGGCTTCGTTGACATGAACAAATCCCATGACTCACCAGAGTACCACGGCAACGCTGTCACACTCATGTGCAAACTATCTTGAAACGGATGCACCACGTCATCGCCCACACGTAACATTTTGTATGCGCCAAACGAAGCATCTAGTACCTTGTCCGATGCTTTCGCTGCGACAGAGCCGACCAAAGACGCGTCCTTGTTCTCGCGCTGAATAATACGTTTGAGCTGGCCTTGGCTCATTGCACCTCGCCCCAAATGAAACGAATCCAATTCACCGATCAATTTTCGGCCACGGTTATACCGTCCAATCTGAACCGAAGACCACTTGATTGGTAAGCTCGCATAAGCCACACGTTCGTATTCACCATTGATATAGAGCGATACCTGCTTACCATCCGAAGTTACTGCAACGTGATACCACTTGCCTTTCTCCATTTCCGAACGGCTATTAATCACTGGCCATCGCTTGCCATCAAAGTAAGCAAACTGCACAAGCTTCTGCGTCGTACGAAGAAAGGCAACCGGCTTGTTATCTTCACCAAACAAACCCGCAAACGTCATTGGTGTCTTACCGTCAAATATCCGTTCACCATCATTTGGAAATGTTTTGATCCGAACCCACATTGCCATGCTAAACTTGCCATCAACAGTCATGCCCGTCTGAATCACTTTGTATTCAGTCTGCTCACGGAATGAGAGCGCCTTACCTTTAACACCTTTGGCCAGCACACCACCTTTGCAGTCACCCTGTGCAAGCTTATCAAACGAAATATCCAAAACATCCGCGCGCCAGGCACCACTCACCTGCCCCACCATCAGCAACGACATGATGTACAAAATAAGTCCCAACCGCATAAATACCATCCGATGAATCACAAGTCACTCCCAGTTTCTTTGAAGTCATGCACGTCTATTGATCTGCCATATAACATCTATATTGTAATCGTTTAGGACTGTTTTCCGATGGATAAAACCATAAGCCTGACAGTGGATTAGTCCATAAGAACACCCAAGCGTCCATCAGCCCTATAGTTGCCAGCCGGCTCAGGCACATCCTCTTCAGCTGGCCCGAGCAACAAACCAACAATTGAACTGGTATAGTCCTTTTCATTAATAAACTCAGCGTGACCATCACTAAAAGCGAATGATTTACCATCCAAATGTGGCGAAGGAATCAATGCCGCACCGTAACGCATCCAGCCAGTCCAACTACGTTCCTTATAATTCCAACCCGTGGCAGGAATGTTATATGCCCAGAACGGACGAACGATAGACGAATTCGTACGCGCACCGTCATCCATGTAACTCATAATAGCCGCAGGCGATTTAATCAGATCCACACGCAAACCACTCACAATACCACTTGCTACATACGAAATATCATGCTCATCATTTGGTGCAAGACCGCCATCAATATTATCATTTGCCGGACATAAATAAGCGTTATTCTCTTCTGACACATAATCATGAATATTATTCACCCAGCTATTGAAGGTTCGTCCGCCGGTTCTATCTATACCGCCTAAAGGATCTCGTGGATTTTGAATCCAAATATCAGCACTATACGGCCACTGATGCGGAAAAAAATCTCCCATGTCTGCGCTATAGGCCGTCCCAGCAATACTCAGCTGACGAAGATTCGACATACATGCTGCCGTACGCGCCGACTCCCTCGCCGCTGCCAACGCTGGCAGTAAAATACCAATTAACAAAGCTATAATCGATATGACCACAAGCAGCTCAATCAACGTAAACCCACAGACCTGACTCTTCGCGTTCCTAGATTTGATATACATCACATACCTCTTTTCAAATGGATACCTGACTTGAAAACACGCAGAAGCATTTCTGCCTCGGCGTGCAATAGACTATGTTTTTAGCGTTTACGCTTTGCCAAGAACATCGCTCCAAGACCGATCAAACCCATCGTGCCCGGCTCAGGAACAGGGTTGTACAAACGATCACCCTCAGCAACCACAGAGTCGCTAAAGCGAACTTCGTCAATCAAGCCATCAAAGGATCGACCGCCACCTGCTTCACTGCCGATCAGCAGCAAGGGATTCGGCGTACCCGTAATGCCCTGCATGCCATTCGATGCGATCGTTGTTGAAACCGTTGTATCATCATTCATATCACGCAAAACGATTTCAAGTTGACCCGCAACATCATCATAAATTGCTGCCAAGTAGTACCATTGATTGGCCACCATCGACAAACCTGCCGCCGAAGTGTTAAACGTTGTATTTGTATCACCAACGCTATTCTCAACAAAAATACCAATCAGGTTATCACCACTAATATGATGAACGTAGCTTCGCATCACATACTGAACCTGCGAACCATTTCGGTATGACAGTAAACCAAACTGCTGATCACCCCACGTACTAAAAGTATCATGATTGATGAACATTTCGATAGTGAAAGAACCCGTTGGTGCCATATTTGTGGCATCCGTTGCGGTCCAGCCGCCAGTATTCCTTGCATAAGAAACATTACTTGTAGGCTTATCGTCACGAATGGCACTTCCCGAATACCCCGTCGCCCATAAAGGATCCGCGCTATCTGGACCACCGGAATTACCAAACTGTAACTTTGCCGTTGCTGAACCATCACTATTAGCAGCGGTTGTGCCACTACCTTCATCAAATGTCCAGTGCGCAATTGTCGCACCTTCTGATGCTGCTGCCAGGGCCAACCCACCAACGAGCATCGCTGCAATAAGACGACACATTTTCATAACAATTCCTCCATCGTTAAAAGTTAAATTCTCATTTATCTAAATACTGATATGATTGAGTGTAACGAACCACAAACAAACTCATTTAAGGTGACTATGACCAATCTTCCCTGACAGGGTCGCCGAGTACTAGTTTCGGTGACAACATAATCTTGACCGGCTCCCGATCCCCTTTTGAAATCAATGACAACAAGTGCTCAACCGCCATCCGACCAATTGACTTATATCCAAGATCAATCGTTGCCGGCCGAGGATTCAAACCCAAAAGCGCAGCTTTCTCAGTATCCGAGCCAATAATCTCCATTTCTTCGCCAAGCTTCACGCCACGTTTTAATAATGCCCGGTGCACCACCGCCGCCTGAAAATCCGAAGTCACAAACAAACCCGTCGGACGCTCTTGCTCCACCATTAGTCGATCGATCTGTTTCTCAACTTCCGCATCAAACCAGGCCATATCGATATCATGTTCCCACACTTTGCTTGATGCTTTTTCCTTGATGTACTGCTTCACCGTTAGGCCTGCTTCCTGTGCGATAAAACGGAAGTATCGAAGGCGCGCTTCTGATGCAACATCAGCTAACACGTTGAGCGTCCCAACACACTTATGGCCACGGTTAATCAAATACTCTGCCGCCAGTTCGCCCACCGCATCGTTACCAGACAACACAACATCACCTTGCGAAGAATGATGCGATGCTAACCAAACTACTGGCAATGCCTTGAGACGATCCTCTAACTCCGGCTTCGGATTCTTACCGATCACAAGCGCCCCGCGCACACGATTACGAAACACAAAATCTGGTACCTGTTCTGCATCTGTAACATACGACAGCGCTGCGCCAAGCTGCCGCTCATTAAGCGCCTCCACCGCACTCCGCACCGCGTCATAGGCCACTGATGAATAGCGATCAAACATATGCGACGCCACCACCAACACCGCAACACAATCCATCTCACTACGACGACCAACCGCAACTTTTGGCGCAGCTTTATAACCAATCTCCTCCATCGCCTGCTCCACCTTCGCCACATTTTCCGGCGAAACGTTCGCATGACGATTGATTACACGCGATACAGTCGCTGTTGATACCCCTGCCTGCTTAGCTATCTCCACGATTGACATGACTCAATCATACTCCCCTCTATGTAAAGCGCCAAGTAAAATACGAGTAAAACATACTGTAAATATTTACCCGTCAATCTCAAGTAAACCGTATACAACGCAAAGTCTTTTTTAACAATAGTTTAAACAATCAAGATCTTTCGACCTGAAAGTGCTAAAATATGAATTTTTATTTCTCTAAGGAGCAGCGCATGACCGCCACACAAATCGAATTACTCGCTCCTGCCGGCTGCTTTGCCGCTCTACAAGCCGCACTCGATGCCGGCGCAGATGCGATCTACTTCGGTATTGGCAATCTCAACATGCGAGCCGTCGCTCGCCGATCCTTTGATACCACAGATCTCCCGGAAATCCTTTCCCGCATCAAAAGCCACAACCCTGCCTCACCCGTAAAAGCCTATCTCACCCTCAACACTGTCGTCTACGACCACGAGCTAAACCGTGTCCGTGAAACTCTTACCTTAGCCAAAGCACACCACATCGATGCTGTCATCGCTTCCGATATGGCCGTCGTCAACATCGCCTCTGAACTAGACATCCCCGTTCATCTTTCCACTCAGCTCTCCATCTCTAACTATGCCGCACTTAAACATTACGCCCCCCTCTGCGAACGCATTGTCCTTGCTCGCGAACTCTCTCTTAACAAGATCAGTCGCATTCACGAACAAATCCAGTCTAATCAGCTATTAGGCTCCACCGGCAAGCTTATGGAGATCGAAGCCTTTGCACATGGTGCGCTTTGCGTCGCAGTTTCCGGCCGATGCAACATGTCACTTCATCAAGAAGGACCCTCCGCCAATCGCGGCGCATGCAGACAAATGTGTCGCCGCCAATACAAAATGACTGACCTCCAAACCGGCGACGAACTCGTTCTCGACAACAACTACATCATGTCCCCCTCCGACCTAACCATCATCGATTTCCTAGATCAGGCCATCGACGCTGGCATTACCACGCTCAAAATCGAAGGCCGCGGACGATCTCCTGAATATGTTGCTACCGTTACCCGCGCCTTCCGTAAAGCTATCACCGCCATTCAAACCGATACCTACGACAGACCGCTCATCGAAGAACTCTTCACTGATCTCAAATCTGTCTACAACCGCGGTCTTTCTTCCGGCTTCTACCTCGGCAAAAAACACGAATGGTCCGGCAAGGCCGGCTCCAAAGCGACCCGCAAGAAAGTTATCGTCGGCCCCATCACCAACTTTTTCACCAAACAAAACGTCGCAGAAATCCACGCGCAAGCTGCACCCGTCTCCATCGGTGACGACTACCTCATCATCGGCCCAACTACCGGTGTCCTCTCTGGAACCATCACCGAACTCCACATCGATAACCAACCTGAAAACACTGCCCCACAAGGCGTTCGCTTCTCCATCAAGCTCCCCCAGCGCGCACGCCGCTCCGATACCTTCTACCTTTCCCAGAAGAACCCCTAATAATCCACCCCTGCCACCCCGTAATCCAACACATCACCAATCCAAAATCTTTGGCCCATCAAACAAGCCGTCAATCTAAACAGGCGGTCCGCTTGCTCAAAGTGATTCTTCCTCGAAAAAAGTATCTTTTTGCAATAATCATCTGTACTTCAAGGCACGACCTTGCCATACTCTTACGCAAAATACACCAAAGCGCGGCCAGCAAGAAACCTGTTTATGACTATAAGCAAATTTAATAATCGGCCCAAGATCTATCAAAACCAAAACCTCGAACGGCTCGCCTTCCCGCTAGGTGGTATCGGTGCAGGCATGATCTGCGTCGAAGGGGCCGGCGCCTTCTCCCATGTCTCTTTAAAACACAAACCCGATGTCACCAATGAGCCACTCATGTTTGCCGCCATAAAAATCATTGGCGAAGACAACAGCGCACGTGTCCTTGAAGGGCCCATACCAAACTGGAAAATATTTGGAACAAAAAACGCTGGCAACGGCGGACACGGAAAAAACTACGGACTCCCACGATTTGAAAAAGCCACTTTCCAAGCTCACTTCCCCTTTGCCGACTTGCAATTTGAAGATTCGCAAATCCCTATCAATTGCGGTTTAAGTGCATGGAGCCCCTTTATCCCCGGCAACGCAGATGATTCAAGCCTCCCCATGATCGCGCTCGAATACTGGTTCGAAAACACAACAGAACAAGCAAAGGAAATCGTGTTTTCGTATCACCAAGGCAATCTCTTTCACATCAATAATGACGAGAAATCCGTTGATAAAATTGATAACGGGTTCATCGTCAAGAATGCCGGCAGCAAAGATAAGCCTTGGAACAAAGGCGCATTGGCTGCCACCATGATCGATGAAAACGACACCCATGTTGATTGCGCATGGTTCAGAGGCGGCTGGTTCGATTCATTAACGATGATCTGGAATCACATTCAATCGGGTGACCTAATCGCAAACACACCAATTGAATCCGGCAAACCGAGCCCGGGCGGTAGCCTCTACAAAAGGTTCCTGCTCCAACCCGATGAAAAACGCAGCATCAAAGTCATGCTCAACTGGTACGTACCTGCAAGCGATCAGAGCACCGCAGATCCACCAGAATTACCAAACGATGTCTCATGCACAGACTGCAACAACATGTACTCTCCCTGGTACGCATCACAATTCAAATCCATCAACGACATCACCGCCTACACAACCGGTGCATACGACAGACTCAAAACACAAACACGGCAGTTCCGCGACTGCTTCCACGCCATCGATCTACCTGAAGAAATTGTCGATGCGATCACTGCCAACCTTAGCATTCTCAAATCGCCCACCGTTCTAAGGCAAGCCGACGGTCGCCTCTGGTGCTGGGAAGGATGCTACGACAACATCGGCTGTTGCTATGGTTCATGCACGCACGTTTGGAACTACGCACAAGCACTCCCGCACCTGTTTCCGTCACTCGAAAGAACCCTGCGACACACTGAATACACCGAAAACCAAAACAACCTCGGACACCAAACCTTCCGCGCTTCGCTCCCAATCAAAGATGTAACCCATCATAATTTTCATTCCGCCGCTGATGGACAACTCGGTGGCATCATGAAAATGCACCGTGAATGGAAAATCAAAGGCGACAATACATGGCTCCTCCAATACTGGGATCAAATCACACAAAGCCTTGAATACTGCATCAGAACATGGGACCCAGATGAAATCGGCGCATTAACCGAACCCCACCACAACACATACGATATCGAATTCTGGGGGCCAAACGGTATGTGCAACTCCTTCTATATTGGCGCACTCAAAGCCGCTGCCCTCATGGCCGATGCTCTAGACAAACCCAACGACCGCTACCACGATCTCTACCACCGTGCTAGAAAATACATGGAAGATGAACTATACAACGGCGAATACTTCATCCAGAAAATCCAATGGCAAGGGCTCCGCGCCGGCAACCCACTTAAACACGAAGCATGGAACAACAACTATTCACCCGAAGCCAAAAATATACTCGATAAAGAAGGCCCCAAATATCAATACGGAAACGGGTGCCTCTCCGACGGTGTTCTAGGCGCATGGATCGCAGAGATGTGCGGCGTCGGCGAAATACTCAACCCCCATCAGGTGCGCAGCCATCTGCTCGCCGTCCATCGTTACAACCTAAAACACAATCTAAAACGACACGCTAACCCGCAAAGACCCGGTTACGCCCTCAACGACGACGGTGGACTTCTCCTTTGCACTTGGCCTCATGGCAGCGGACTCTCATTGCCCTTCGTTTACAGCAACGAAGTCTGGACCGGCATCGAGTACCAAGTCGCTTCGCACCTCATGACCATGGGCTGTGTTGATGAAGGTTTGGAGATCGTTCGAATACTCCGCAAAAGATACGACGGACGCATCCGCAACCCGTTCAACGAATATGAATGCGGCCACTGGTACGCAAGAGCCATGGCATCCTACGGCTTGCTTCAAGGCATCACCGGTATCCACTACGATGCCATCAACAAAACACTCCACGTGCAACCACGCATCCCAGGCGACTTCACCTCATTCCTCAGCCACGAAAACGGCTACGGCCTCGTCGGTATCAAAAACGGTAAAGTATTCGTTGATATGCATGATGGACAAATAAATATCGATAAAATTGAATACACACCTCACGTGTCGATACCAGTATAAGCAACGCCTTCTAGCCATCCCTCTGCGCCTTTTCCTCCGCCCGCTTCAACGCAGCATTCGCATCGTAGACATCCAACCACTTCCCCTCACCATGCTCTCGTTTTATCCAAATCCACCGCCGATCCACATCCGCCATATCTTCCATCCATTCATCAACACCACCTGCCACCAACATCATCATCGGCTCGCGTTCTATCCATTCCTTACGAAGTTCACGATCATCAAATACCCACAATTTTTCACAATTAAAATAATCCATCCCCACTCCCATTTTTCGCCAAGTTTTGTAATAAATATCTTCTCTCACCTCACCCCACGCCCACCGCCATTTTTCTTCCCACGGATAACCATCATCAAAATCGCTCCCATACTCTACAATCTCATCTCCATACTCAACATCTTGATCAAACGGTTTCGGTATCATCTTCACTTCCCCACCATGTACCTCATACCCAACATACGTTCCATAAATTTCTTCAAGAGATTTGTCTCGATTAAAAGGCAAAACAATCGAAACTCTTTCGCCGTCCAATCTCCTCTCAACAACAATTCCCTTCAAATGCCAATCAATCGCTACACCATCAATCATGACAACGTTTGATTCACCACCCTCTTTGATCAGCTCCATTGTCACACCGCTCGGCAACTCACAAAGCAGCTCAATACGCTCACCTCCCTCTTCTTCTCCATTAAGCCTTATCTCACGCTCTTCAATTAGCCGCTTCTTTTTTAAATCAACTGTCGCCACAGAGTCATAATACAAAACCACCAGATACCTCTCATCAACGAGGTAATACTCCCAAGGTGTCGCATCTTCATCATTCTTTATAGATCCTGTCGACACACAAAAAACCTCACCCCCTACTTCCACTCCAATCGCTCGCTTCATAAAGAACAACACTCCACCATCAAACGCTGATACCGCACAAGCATTCTCATTGCCGAATGTCGATGCACCACCACCCGGATAATAACGATCGCCAACCTGCAACACCGCATCACCAACCAACCGCTTCTCTAATCCGCTCCCGCGCCACTCAACCGCATACACCTCTTCTCGATTGAACCGGCTTGGCCACACTTCCACCCGCCACGACAACCACTTCGCAACATCATATGCGCCACTGCTCCACCAAAAACCTAACCATTCTGAAGCAAAAACACTCCGCGTACGCCACCTGCGCCGCCACCCCTTTCCCGTTTTTGGTCGCTTCTGCCCATCCGACAACCATTCACTCACCTGATCATCAAATTTCTCAATGCCGTACACCTGTAATCCACCCAGCAACATCGCCATCACCAATCCAACCACCAACCCGCCCCGCCACATCCGTACCAACAACCATGACCACTTCGACGCCACACACACACGATTCTTATCGCCTTCCCCCACATCCGCCGCCTCACATTCATTACACTTGCTCCCCTTCGTCGCCCGCAAGTCATACCCGCACTTCCTGCAACACACCCCGCCAGTCTCATCATCTTGATTTCTCCGATACCTTCGCCACTTCCACAGCTTCATCGCCGACACAACCGCCAACATTACTCCCACCACCACACCAACCTCCGGCCACCACCGCATCGCATAATTCAACACATCCAATTCCTTCACCGCCACACCCACCATCGCAACAACATCACCCTCTTCCACCACACCATCCGCATCACTCGTCGGCACAACCCCCACCACATAATCATCCCCATCAAACCCCACCGAACCATGCACATCCAACTCAACAACCTCCAACCCCGACACATTCATATCACGCTCCGTTGCATCCACGTCATGCCCCTGCGTATCCGCCATCACACATCCTCCCAATCATATTGCCCCACGGATTTATGCCCCAACACGTTTAACCATAACCACTTCTACCCAGTCACAAAAGTAATATTGTTTTCTACCCCGTCCCCCTGATCGTCCTCCGCGATTTTCCATGCGTGCCCGCCATTCATCTCATCGTCACCTCACCCCGCTTCGCCCCGTGACAAAGCCTCACAAAAAGTTAAAATCAGACTGTTCAACATCGCCTGTGTATTAACGATAGGAACACCCATATGAGTCTCGTCGATCAACATCGCTACGTCCTGCCTGCCAAGGAAATCCCAACCGCTTGGTACAACATCGCCGCCGACCTCCCCGAAGCGATCCCCCCCCACCTGAATCCACAGACCGGCCAACCGGTCGGCCCAGCTGAAATGGGCGCCATCTTCCCCACCGAAATCATCAAGCAAGAAGTCTCCACCGAAAAATACATCGAGATCCCCGAGCCCGTCCGCGAAAAACTCGCCATCTGGAGGCCATCCCCACTCATCCGCGCCATCCAACTCGAAAAGCATCTCAAAACCCCCGCCCGCATCTATTATAAGTATGAAGGCGTCTCACCCACCGGCTCACACAAGCCCAACTCCGCCGTCGCCCAAGCCTACTACAACAAAATCGAAGGCATCCAGCGCATCGCCACCGAAACCGGTGCTGGCCAGTGGGGCTGCTCACTCGCCTTCGCCTGCGATCTCTTCGACCTCGAATGCAAAGTCTACATGGTCCGCGTCTCCTATGAACAAAAACCATTCCGCCGCTCCATGATGGAACTCTTCGGCGCAACCTGCATCCCCTCGCCCTCATCCGAAACAAACGCCGGCCGCGCCGTCCTCAAAAAAGATCCCAACACCACTGGTTCACTAGGCATCGCCATCACCGAAGCCGTCGAAGATGCCGCCTCACGTGACGACACCAACTACGCACTCGGCTCCGTGCTAAATCACGTCTGCCTCCACCAGACCGTCATCGGCCTCGAACTGAAAAAACAACTCGCGCTCGCAGAAGACAAAGCAGACGTCATCATCGGCTGCGCCGGTGGCGGATCAAACCTTGCCGGCATCGTCTTCCCTTTCGTCAAAGAAACCATGAATGGCACCGGCCCCAAACTCATCGCCGTCGAACCTGCCGCTTGCCCCACACTCACGCGTGGCAAATACGCCTACGACTTCGGCGACTCCATCGGACTCGCCCCCATGGCACCCATGTACACACTCGGACACGGCTTCGTCCCCTCAGGCATCCATGCGGGCGGCCTCCGTTACCACGGCATGGCACCCACGCTCTCCATGCTCCGCAAGCTCGGCATACTCGAAGCCGAAACCTATCATCAAAATGAATGCTTCGAAGCCGGCGTCACTTTTGCCCGCACAGAAGGCATCTGCCCCGCACCCGAATCAACCCATGCCGTCAAATCCGCTATCCAACAAGCGCTTCTCTGCAAAGAAACTGGCAAAGAAAAATGCATCGTCTTCAATCTTTCCGGCCACGGCCACTTCGACATGCTCTCCTATGACAAATACCTCGCCGGCGAGCTCGAAGACTACGACCTCCCACAACAGAACATCGACACCTCACTCGAAAACCTCCCTCAGCCCGCACCCTCAGCCGCACTGCCCTCCTGATCCTCAGCTACAAATTCAGACTAACTGCAATATTTAGACTAACCACACCAAGCCTGCTTTTGCAGGCTTTTTTCATTTCACTGACTCACGCCCCACATCACATGGTATCAGCATAATTTCCGTACAACTCATCGCAATCTCCGGCTAGGCATCACAAAAATCGTGACATGCCGCCGAGGTTCATTTACGATGAAGCCATCCTACAACTTTCACTATCATCATTCATCGTATGGTATACAAATGAAAACAACACATCTGCGATTTTTTACCACTTGCTTCTTAGTATGTATGACCGTGATGATGGTTGGCTGTAATGTCTATACAGTTCATGGTGATGAAGAAGTTCCGCCAGAGCACAAACACGACATTATTCAACGAATCGGGGTTGAGGGTGATACAAGTTCCATACTTAGCGAAGCACAAGATGCTCGTGATGAAATTGATCAAGTCCGTATTCTGCTCCAACTACTGCAACATGATAAGCTACGTGATGAAATCCAAATCGGTATTGCTGAGCTTGCATACGGTTTTCGAAACGATCACGAACGTGTTCAAATCCTTCTTACATTAATCGACCGTGACGATTTTTCTGATGACGCATGGCATTACGTTATGAAGAACACTAATAAGATCCAATGGGAACAGGATCGCGATCGTGTGAGCATGGCGCTAATCAATAAGCCCGGTTATCTCGGACACACAATCAAAGAAATATTCAAAGACCCAAGAGAAAAAGAACAATCACCCTGATTCGCTATTTCTTCCGCACCAAATACAACCCATCCGCTACCGACAGCAGCACCGCCTCCACACGATCATCCTCATGCACTTTCTTGTTCATCGCCACGATCGCCTTAGTGTCCACATCATCATCCGCGACTGTCTCAATCACCTTCCCATCACGCAAACAATTATCAAGCATGATCACTCCACCTGGCCGCAGCAGCTTCAAACACCGCTCATAATATGCATCATAGGAAACCTTATCCGCATCAATAAATGCAAAATCGAACGCGCCCTCCTCGCCCTGCTCAATCAATTCATCAAGCGTCTCCACAGCTGACCTCAAATGTAGTTCAATCCTCCCATCCACTCCCGCCTTCTTCCAATACTGCTTTGCAACCCCCGTCCACGCTTCGCTCACATCACAACACACTAGACGCCCATCCGCCGGAAGTGCTCGTGCTATGCAAATCGATGAATACCCGGTAAACGTCCCAACTTCAATCGCGTTCTGTGCCCCCATCACCTTCACAAATACATGCATTAGCGCCCCCTGATCCGGTGAGATCTGCATCGCACGTTCAGCCATCTGCTCTGTCTGCTCACGAAGCTCGCGCAGCAACTCATCCTCAACCGTATTCTCCACACGGATATATTGATACAACTCATCAGACGCCAGCAAATGTTTATCTTCCATAACCACCAGTCTAGCCGCCACAAACCCATCAGATCAATAAAATCGCAAATCATATGCCCACCACCCCCCGGCAATCGTTCGAGACTTACATCCCACCCAGAAGCAGCGATCTCACCATTTTCTCGATAGATCGAAAAATCTTGTTTAATTGCCACACAAAAATGAATATGATGCAATAAACTACTTTGCGGAGCGTTCCGAATCTATAGGCTGTCAATCCACCCCATCATCACAACAGATGAATCGCTTTCGCGCGGCAAGCAAACACCATTACCCCACTTGCAGGTACTCATATGAAACATCTCCATCGTCTTATTCTCTCCATCCTGCTTCTCACCTTTACAGGGCAAGCACAAACCCAGACGACCAGTGACATTTTTATCCCTGAGAAACGCATCTACCCCTATGCCCCACACGCACAAGACACCACCGAGTTTTATCTCCGACCCTATCGCAGTTGGGTACGCAACGGCTTCCCCTTCTATGCCTCTCGTGATGTGAAATACCCAAACCCATCAATCATGCTGCGTCAAAACTATTGGAAAAAAGGACAAAAGGAAAGCGGCTCAATCCTCCTAGGTTCAAAATCAAGAGCCAAACCCGGTCCATTATCTGAAGCTAGCAAACTCAATCGATACCCCGGTACTAAAAACTCATATTACGCCTATCCTAAAGGGGATGTATATGAGTACATTGAAAATGTAAGACGACACCGATCTCAAAATACTGCGGAAAAAATGCTCTGCAAATTGGATCTTGGCCCTTCCGGCCACAATGCTCTTGGTGGTTGGGCAGAACTTGATCCACTCAATCATACCGGCTTTTACTATATGCCTCGTACAAAACAAGGGCACCTACTTCAGTATGAATCCTTCCTCGATATTTATGCTCGTTATTCTGACTACGAACAATGCACCGAATTCAATAGCTTCGGTGCACTTAATCAGCCAAATATTGGATATGCAATTAGTACTCAATGGCAAGAAGAAGGTGGTCGTCGACACCACATCATGAACTTCTCAATGCTACGCTCAGTTAAGTATGAAGCACCATTTAAATGGGTTATTGACACAAACCCTCGCGTTGTACCTAGCGCCAAAAGCAAAGAGAAAGAAATCGAAATTCTTAAAGAAATTCTATACAAGGGCAAGAAAGCGAGTTTCCGTCAGCGCAACCGCGTTTATGTTAGAGGCAGTGATCACGATTCTCATGCACCACTTGATGTATGGACGAGATGGGCACTAGCGTATATCTCCAACGCTGATATATTCACCTCGCAATATGGCATGGGTATTCAAGAAGGCAAACCTCTTTATCGAGATATCACCAAGAATCTCTTTGTCAAGTACCCTAACCCCGGCGGTCACTATTCACCTATTGCATATATGCACGATATCTACACGGGTTGGCAAACTGTTCGAGATACCTATTGGCGCAAAGTGGAGCCCAGCGAAGGGGATTGGGCATATGAATTACTTTTCTCTGCACTCTATCCTAAAATGCATCCACACTCTGCAGCCAATGCGCTCCGCCCTGATCAGCTTCAGTCCATATCGCACACACCATTCGGTGGTGACCTTGTAAATACAATCACAACCAAAACGGCAGACGATTTGCTCGCCCGGTATAGCATGATTGTTTTTTCAACCGAACTCAATGCGCATGGCCAAACACTTGGCGATAAATTTATACGCTATGCCACGAATGGCGGAAACGCTATTATCACAGCTGCAAACGCTAAAAAAATGTGGCCAGAATGGAATCTCACACAATCAAACAAAACGGTTGTTGGAAAAATTTCTTTCAATAACCAAACCATCAATGAGCCCCTTCCTTTCAAACCATGGACGGCAACGAATCTCCCTCCACACAATGTCATTGCATACCAAAATAAAACACCACTTCTTGTGGAGATCCCCATTGGCAAAGGATGCATCACCCTTTCCCTTTCATCATTCGGCCTCGCATCTTTCCGTGATGCGCCAGCTAAACCGTATTTCTCCACACTAAAACACTATGAAGCACTAATTCAACTCAAAGCCAAATCACTACAACTATTTGATCTCGGCGAAGCTGAAGATAACTTCATGGTCTCGGCCTCTCGAGCTAAAGATGGCATCTATACCGTTCTTGTTGCAAATAACAATCATAATCAACAGTCGTGTTCGCTCGATTCTCCCTTTGGCATCACAGATCACATAGAGGTTAATGTTGGCAATCCTCAACCCATTATTAAAACAAACCTTGCCTATGAAGTCCCCGCTACTTTTAAGTACAAAAAACCACCTACTCCCAAAAAGTATAAACTTCTCGGATTCCAAGTCAGTTCAAAATCTGAGGCTGACAAGGTCATCAAAAATATCAAGCAAGCAAATATTCAATTTGAAAAACAAGCACGAGCTAAATTCGATCAATACATGAATACAATCACACCGGGGAGAACCACAGACTCAACAATCGTTGGCGGCGGTATTCGTGTCTTCCGAACCCGGCTTCAAGATGAAAAGAACATTAACATTCTTCCCCATTACATTGCACCCAAACGTCGTCCACGTTGGTATGCCGCTATGTCCCCATGGAACATTCGCCAGCGTCTTTACCTTATGCCTAATTTCTGGGAATACTTTTCAGGCATTAAAATAACCGCACAAGATTTTCTTGATTGGAACGAAGATAACATCAGTTTCGAATACGCGTGGCTCACAGTACGGCATGTTGAGTTTATCATCGATGCAACCACCATCCAATCACCTGAAACACGTAAGCAGATTATCAACAAAATGAGCCGCCTCGCCTATGCAAAACATCTCATCGTAAACGAACCTGACTCTGCTACCATCTCACTAGCTCGTCGGCATAAAATCAACCTCCTTTCAACCGATGATGTTTTATTACTTGATGCAAACACTTTCCCTTCTGATTCACTCCACGATAATCTCAACAACTCAGACACATTAAAAATTGTGAACAGCATTAACCTCGATAGCACCTATCAGGATTGGGATACCCTTTATGCCGATTACCGCCAGTGGATTGCTTATGCAAAGGATTCCTCACGATCACCCAACATCATCAATTCGACCCCTGCACGCCCTACCCTTTCATCCAAACAAGTCAATTTGAATAAGAAGAGCCGACACCTGATCCATCTCGGTGTTTCATTTCACGATATCCCCGCACTCCTCACCAACAATCCAGATATTCTCAAACAAAATTTCCGCGGCTTTGTCTGTAATACGTTCTACGCTTTCTCTCGAACCTCCGAACGACTAAAACAGGAAAACGAATACCTCAAATCTCTTGGCCTAGAACTTATGATTGACCTCTCAAATAACATCAATGGCGGTGGTTCGCTCTTCACCTTCAGTCCATTCCCACACTTCGGCCTCGGTGATGACGCTTTCTTCTCTACCATTGAAAACATCGGTAAAGCCGGTATCAAAAATATCATTATCAATGCCCCCTTCAGCAAACCTATCGACTACAAAAAATTGGCTGCTTATAGAGGCCCATATAAAATTCAAAATCTTTCCAATACCCAACGCGATAAAATCCTCAAAACAGCAAAACTCACTTTTGAAGAACGAGCTTTCAAGGAACGTATGGAGGCCATGAATCAATACGGTATCACAGCTCATCTCCGCAGTAATTTAAACAACTTCAGAAATCCTACTGCGAAATCTCCATTCTTTGAGCTTCACCACATCAATCTATCCGCAAACCCTACAACTCCAAAAACAAAGAAAACCAAGAAGAAGACCAATGCCTCAAATTTACCTAAAAGCTCTCTATATCTCGTCTCTCAAGGTGACCACGAACCGATTCATTCACTTAACAAAACGATTCTAGAAAACAACTTACCAACAGATTCCAAGGCAATGGTCATCCTTGATGCTGAATACTTCACCGCTGACGAAATCAGTCGCGATCTCACATACTTTAATGCAGTACGCCGCTAAAATTCACACCAGTACATGGCTATTTCCTATACCTCAATACCCGCTTACTTCGCGGGTATTTTTTATGAGGATTCCTCGCAATCGCAGTCCGCACACTTCCCACAGCTCTCTTTTTTAGGTTGCACCACTTCAACAAAATGCTTCGCTTTCACATCCAGAAAATCATGCAATTGGTGCCGGCAACTAATCCCACATGCCACAATCGATTTACCTTCCTTAACCGCTTCGCGTACCGCCGGGAATAACCGCTCCTCGCCTACCAACTTCGAGACATCATATTGCTCGTAGCCAAATGAGCCCGCCATCCCGCAACAACCCGCGCCCGCTTCTTCGCAGGATGAACCTTCCATCTTATCGTACAAACCTTCAATTGCATCGGTTCCAAACATTGCCTTTTGATGGCAATGTCCATGCAGCAGAATATCGCCAGCGGTGCTCTCTAATACTACCTCTTCTTCTTGCAAGAAAATGTCGATCATCCTTACACGTGTCGCAACACGTTTCCCCATCACTTCATCATCCATAAGATCTGGCAAGTCATCAACTAAAGCCGATGCACATGATGGCTCTAAACAAATAATTGGACAGACGCCATCACCCACAGTATCTAAATTCTGCATCGTCTTTGTTCCAAGCGTCTTCGCTTCACGCACCAACCCTTTACTCATCCGTGTTCGCTGACAACAACCCGCCCGTGCAATCTCAACCTCATATCCACACGCTTCAAGCAAATCTACCGCCGCAACACCAACGTGCGGCTCGAAATAATTAGCATACGTATCATCAAACAAGACAACTTTTCCTCGCGATGTATTTCCCTCTTGTTTCGCAGTTCTTTTCCTTAATTCTCGTTGCAATGTCGTCGTTGCAAAAGGTGGCATGGGCCTTCGGCGATCCACTCCTACCAATTTCTCCATCAGTACATTCACCCCCGGCAACTTCATCATTACATTATTTAAATGCGCCAATGGACCCGCCACAAGCTTCGCTGTATCCGGCACACGGCCCATCAATTTATATCCAAACGGTGTGCCGTGCACATCATGATGCATCTGCAACGTATCACTCTTTAACTTGGCCATATCTACCGCATTCGGACATTCACTTTTGCATGCCTTACAAGCCAAGCACAGATCGAGCACTTTCTTCAAACGCTTCGATCCAAGCCCTAGCTTTCCAAGTTGATTCGACATCGCCAATCGAAGCGCATTCGCTCGACCGCGTGTGGTCGCCTCTTCATCACGTGTTGCCATGTAACTCGGACACATCGTTCCGCTACCCACCTTACGGCAAGCACCCACGCCATTACACTGTTCAACCGCTAACTGAAACCCGCCTTGATCACGATACTGATAATTAGCAGAAATCTCTGCCACTCGATACTGATCGCCATAACGCAAGTGTGACACCATTGAAGGCGTATCAACAACTTTGCCCGGGTTCATCACGTTCTTCGGATCAAACACGCCCTTCAGCTGCCGAAATGCTTCATACAATTTCTCACCAAAATATATAGGCACAAACTGGCCACGCACAATCCCATCACCGTGTTCACCTGCAAACACACCGCCGTACTCACATACTTTTTTAAATGCAGCTTCGGCAATCTCAACCATTTTCTGTCGCTGCTCATCATCATGCAGATCAATCATCGGCCGAAAGTGAATCACACCCACGGATGAATGCGCATACATGGTCGTTGGTACACCTTTTTCCGCGCAAATTTCCTTTAAATACGCAATATAATCCGCAAGCACCTCAACAGGCACACATGCATCTTCAACAAACGCCTGCCCCTTCACCGGCCCTTTTACATTAGAAATCAAACCCAATCCCAGCTTTCGCACCTCCCATACATCTGCGATAAGCTTCGGGTCCGTCCGCACATGCCACGCATAACCAATCCCCTTCGCCTTCAGCGCTTCAGCAACCTCTAATATGCGCTTAGCCGCTTCTTCCTGCGACTCACCAAACACCTCAACGACCTGAACAGCTGCAGGCTCACCCTCCACAAATGTCGCCATATGCTTCGTTGCGGGATTGCGCACCGCTTCATCAAGTACAATCTTATCAAGCAGTTCAACAGCTGAAGGACCAAACGTATTAATCACCGGCACCGCACGCAGTGAATCAATATCATCATCAAACTGCACCACACAAATCGCCGTTGCTTTAGGAAGTGGTGTTAACTTAATCTTTGCTTCAAGCAAGACACCCAACGTCCCCTCAGAACCCACCATCAAATTTGTCAGATTCCACTTTCGCTTTCCAGCATTATCTCGTCCACCAATCGGCCCCGTATACCCCGCCCCATCGACAAACTCATCCAAGTTATACCCCGACACGCGACGCATCACCTTTGGATATCGCGTCAATACTTCTTCTTTATTTTCTTCAACAATCCGTCGCACCCCAACATAAACATCACTCTCCCGATCGTTCAGCTGCTCCCGATCCTTCCAATCTTCCTCCGACTTCGCCTCCCCATCAATTACCGTCCCATCCGCCAACACAAATTTACACGAAACAACATTGTCGATCGTCTTCCCATATACAATTGAC
The DNA here is from genome assembly GCF_050931845.1 of Poriferisphaera sp. WC338. Classification (GTDB taxonomy): domain Bacteria; phylum Planctomycetota; class Phycisphaerae; order Phycisphaerales; family Phycisphaeraceae; genus Poriferisphaera. The sequence goes on along the minus strand of NZ_CP194516.1, from coordinate 14,851 downwards.
CTTGTCCCCGATGTGTTGTTCCCAATCATTCCGCCCACCGTCGCACGACTCCCAGTTGCAGGGTCCGGCGAGAAATGCATGCCAAACTTCGCAAACTGCACATTAATCCTGTCACGCACCGCGCCCGGCTGCACCCGCGCCCAACCTTCCTCTTCATTCACTTCAATCACCCCATCCATATACTTCGAAAAGTCCAGCACCATCCCTTCACCAAACGTCTGCCCGGACAAGCTCGTTCCTCCGCCGCGCGACGTGATCGCCACACCATACTTCCCGCAAATCTTCACCGCATGAACCGCATCCCCCTCATCCAATGGTACAACAACACACCGAGGCATCATTTGATAATGCGATGCATCGGTTGCATAAATCCCCCGTGTCATCTCATCAAACGTCACATCCCCTCGCACCACCCCTCGCAATTCACGTTCAAACCCAGCTAGCTGCTCGCTTGTCATCGGCCATCATTCCTTCAATTAATCTGTGTTTACCACACCCTTCTCACCCATACCGCTACGCTCACCACCACAGATCACTTCCAGTTCGGCCCAATCATCACCCCCTCCACTCCCCCGCGTCCCACCATTGTATGCGAAACCCACCCCCCAAACACCCTTACCGCCCCCCAGCCCGCCCTTCGCTTCACAACAACCAATAAACCTCTTTTACATGCTGAAACGGTCGCCTGTACTTTTTCATACACGATTCCCCGCCCCTGCCTTTGCTCCTTCCTCTTACACATCACCTTCAGGTCTACGAACTTTATTCATCCTCACAACAATACTTGTGCGCCCCAAACAAATATCCAAAACATTTTACTCATGTAACAAATACCCAACCACGATTTATTAATGACCAACATAACCGAATCATCAGCGCATCTTCTCACATCTTCAATCAACGGCTAACAAACCATCCGTATTCTCTTGCCTGTACCACAAAAATAAAGAGAACGTGTGTTCTCGCCTATGAACATGATCATTGTGATCCAGATGAAAATTTTTAGGAGAAGAAAAGATGAACATTGCAAAGACCACCATCTTTGGCGCTGCCCTCGCATGCGGCATCGCTTCCACCACTTCAGCAGCCATCACCGCTAATTACGGCTGGGAAGACGGCGGCACAATCATGGGTGAATTCCAAGGCCCAGTCAGCGCGACTAACATCTCAAATGAAACACGTACCGGCACCGGCGCACTTCGCCTGACCGATGCAACCGCAACCGGCTCCGGCACCGCACGTGGCTACGTTGCCCGTATCACTGGCTTGCAAAACGGTGACACCGTAAACGCATCATTCTGGGCCAAAGATATCTCTGGCAACGGCATCCGCATCTGGGGCAAGTACATCAGTGACGCATCCGACATCAACAACTACGCTGGCTCTGCTGGTGGCACGAACACCTACAGCGATGCAACTTGGACAGAGCTGAGCAAAGACTGGACCTTCAACGCTGGCACTGATCGCATTGGGATTGTGATCGAAGCCCGTATCTATAGTGATCCAGGCGACGGTGCATACATTGACGACATCAGTGTGACCGTCAGCAACGACAACGCCATCATCGAGTTCCCGGCAGCCGTGCCTGAACCAGCCTCCATCGCTCTGCTCGGCCTCGGCGGCCTACTCGTCGCACGTCGTCGCAAATAATCTCTCATTTGTGATTGCCTTCCAGCCCATGCCCCCTCTCTCCATAGGCCGGAAACCGATCGTGGCAATCCCTCCTCCTGCCCCGATCAACACATAAGAAAAACAGTGGCGACTCACCTCGCCGCTGTTTTTTATTTATACCGCAAACCAACTCGGTTACGCTAAATTGGCCACCACCCCCTTGACCGCCCCACTCAACCCAAATATCATCCACAGTCAATAAATTGACCGATCGATCAGTAAATAAACAAATACACATGAATCAAACCGCCGAAACAACCTCCGCCCGCCAGCAGCAGGCCGAAAAGACCCGTGCCAGCATCCTCGATGCCGCCGAGCAGCTCTTTGCCGATCGCGGTTTCGCCGGTACCTCCATGGCCGAAGTCGCCCGCATATCCAAAACATCTAAACCCTTGATTCACCATCACTTCCACTCCAAGCGCGACCTCTATCTTGCCATCCAGCAGCGCGTCATCGCCCGCCTGCCCGAGTATGAGATCGATCCTGAAACCCTCCTCGCTGCCGCTAAGCCCGGCGACACCCCCACTTCCGCCTTCCTCCGCGCGGGGCTCCTCACCCTCCGCGATTTCCTCCAGCACAACCCCACCTATGTCCGACTCACTGCTTGGGCCCGTCTTGAACAACAAATAGTCGAAACCGCCGCACCCTTGCCGGCTCAAAACGAGATCCTCGAACTCGTCGTCGACCGCATCCGTGAGGCCCAAGCCGCCGACCTCATCCAATCCGACATCGACCCCGCCACCCTCATGATCATCCTCGGCGGCGCACTCTACTTCTTCCTCGAACATCAAGATCAGTACGCTTCATTGATCAAACAAGACAAGCATTCACCCACCAGCGCAAACAACATCGTTGATCAATACATTGATCAACTGGTGCGTGTCATGGCATCCGGCATAACACTCAACAAATAAGCATCGCCACAAGCTAGCTAAGCTTGTGTGTTTTGGAATAGATCGATGACTGCAACCAATACAGACACACCCATGCAAGAAACACAAACGATTAACGTCACGATAGACAACGCCATCCATTGGCTTGAACAAAACCAGCACGCCGACGGCTACTGGGCAGGACAACTCGAATCCAACTCCTGCATGGAAGCCCAGTGGGTCATGGCGCAACACGTCATGAACGTTCCCAAAGATGAAAAATACGACAACGTTATCAAATCCATTCTCTCCGAACAAACAGATGATGGTTCATGGGCCATTTATTATGATGCCCCGCACGGTGATGTTAACACCACCGTTGAATGTTATGCCGCACTCCGCATCGCAGGTTATAAACCCGATCATCCTGTCCTTGAAAAAGCACGCAAGTGGATTTTTGATAACAACGCATTGCCCCGCATCCGCGTCTTCACCCGCTTTTGGCTCTCACTTATCGGTGAGTGGCCATGGAAATACTGCCCCGCCCTACCGCCGGAGCTGATCTTCATTCCATCATGGGCGCCGATGAATATTTATCAGTTCGCGCAATGGGGCCGCGCCACCATCGTCCCACTTTGCATCCTCTCTGCACGTCAGCATGTCGTGCCGCTTCCCCCTGACGCTCGGCTTGATGAACTCTTCCCGGGCGGCAGAAAAACCTTTGATTATCGCATTAAACACAATGAAGTTTCACTTTTCTCCATCGAAAAATTCTTCATCATTGCCGACAAATTTTTAAACACATATATCAAATCACCCATCAAACCTTTCCGCGAACTCGCCATCAAAACCTGCCTTGAATGGATCACCAAACACCAGGATTGGGACGGCGCATGGGGCGGCATCCAACCGCCGTGGATTTACGCCATCATGGCCTACACCTGCGAAGGTTATCCACTTGAACAACCTAATGTCCTCATGGGGCTCGAAGCCTTCAACACACACTGGCGCATCGACAAAGATAAAGGCACGTATCTGCAAGCCTCCGATTCAATCATCTGGGATACAATCCTCTCGCTGCTTGCTTACCTTGATTGCGACATCACTCCTGACAGTTCCGAAACAATGCGCCGCGCGATTGATTGGATTCTCTCCAAGGAAATTAAAGTGAAAGGTGATTGGGCCATCACTGTCAAAAACACCGAGCCCGGCGGGTGGGCCTTCGAGCGCGCCAACCAGCTCTACCCCGATGTCGACGACACCGCCGTCATCATCCTTGTCCTCGCTAAAGCGAAGAAGTATCTTGATGTTGAAACAAATCAGCGCATTGATGGCGCGATCAAACGTGCTGAATCATGGGTCCGCGCCATGCAGTGCAAGAATGGCGGATGGGGCGCCTTCGATAAAGACAATTGCAAGCTGCTTGTCACCAAAATTCCTTTCTGCGATTTTGGTGAAGTCCTCGACCCGCCATCGGTTGATGTTACCTGTCACGTCATTGAAGCATTTGTCATGCTGGGTCATAATGTGCAGAATGATCCTGCGATGAAGCGCGCACTGGATTATGTAAAATCCGAACAGGAACCTGAAGGCTCGTGGTTCGGCCGCTGGGGCGTTAATCACATCTACGGCACCGCCGCCGTACTCCCCGCACTTGAAGCACTCGGCGAAGACACCTCATCCGAATACATCACGCGCGCTGCCGAATGGATCGTCAAGCATCAAAACGGGGACGGCGGGTGGGGCGAAACTTGTGCCTCCTACATGGATGATTCACTGCGCGGCAAAGGCCCATCTACCGCCTCGCAAACCGGCTGGGGCATGATGTGCCTGCTCGCTGTTTCTCCTGAAAAATATGAAAAAAACATCCGTGCTGCTATCGACTATCTCGGCCGCACCCAAGCCGATGGCACATGGTTCGAGCCCTACTACACCGGCACCGGCTTCCCTGGCTACGGCATCGGCGAACGCAAAGATGTCACTCAAAAGAAAGGCTTCATGACCCAAGGCAAAGAACTCGCCCGCGGCTTCATGATCAACTACAACATGTATCGCCATTACTTCCCACTCATGGCCCTCGGCCGCGCGAGAAAAACACTAACGCTTTAACTCTTCACCACGATTAATATTAATGACCATTGCTTCATTTTAACTAAAACGACTATCATCCCACTAGGTTAAAATCTTCTGATCGGCTTTCTGATCGTACAACGCTTCACTTGTGAGAAATTCAATTCCGCACCAATAAACTCCCCCATAAATAAGCTGTTTTGTCCTATTGTTGCAGTGTTTTTGTCTCAACACATCCTCCCGGGCTGTGCTATATTAATCGTAATACTTGAATACGCTAACAATTACTTCTGTTTGAAATTTTACCGACCTGATGGAGATCACGCTCATGCATACCCGCATACTGCATCCGCTGTTTGCCCTTCTGCTCACTGTACTCTTCAACGCCACCGCTCACGCACTCGAACTCCCAGCGGTCTTCTCCAACAATGCTGTCCTTCAACACGGCCAACCTCTCTTGGTTTGGGGATGGGCAGACCCCGGTGAAACGGTCACGGTTATATTCAATGACCAATCCACCTCCGCAGTAGCCGATGACGCAGGCAAATGGCAACTCAAACTCAAACCACTCACACCTTCCACTAACCCCGCAACACTCACCGTCAAAGGCAAATCACAAACACTCACCGCGACCAATATCCTCGTCGGCGATGTTTGGCTATGCGGTGGCCAATCCAACATGCAATGGAACATAAACCAAACCAAAAACACCGATGTCGTTGCTGCTGCCAATAACCCCAACATCCGCATGCTCACGGCTCCCCGCCGCAAATCTACCACGCGGCTTGATCGCATCGACGCCACGTGGCAAACTGCCTCGCCCCAAACCGTGGGCAAGTGGTCCGCTGTTGGCTACTACTTTGGTTTGAAACTCAACAAAGAGCTCAACGTTCCCATCGGCCTGCTCTCCATCAACTGGGGTGGAACGCGCATCGAACCTTGGACCTCAGCCTATGGCTTCAAACAAGTCCCGGAGCTTCAATCCATCTACCAAGGCCTTCTCTCCCGCGACCCCGCGTCCTCCCAATACAAATCTAAGTCAAAACAGTTCCTCACTGAAACTGAACGCTGGCTCAAAACATCACAAGCGGCACTCGACAACCGTAAACCCATTACCTCGCCGCCTACACTACCTAAAGACATTACACCCTACACCAGTCATCAAGACCCTGCCATGCTCTACCGGGGTATGATTCACGCCTTTGTTCCCTACAACATTAAAGGTGCTATTTGGTATCAAGGTGAATCAAATCACAGGGAAACCGGCCACTCTTATGTTCACAAAACCCGCGCGCTGCTTGAAAGTTGGCGGTACGCATGGGATATGCCAAACCTACCCTACTATTACGTCCAAATCGCACCTTATCATTATGGCAGTGAACCAGATCATATCCTTCCGCAATTTTGGGAAGCACAAGCTGCCATTGAAAAAGAAATCCCAAACACCGGTATGATCGTGATCTCTGACATCGGAAACTACAACGATATTCATCCCTTAAACAAACTTGATGTTGGCAATCGACTAGCCAACCTCGCACTTCACGATACCTACAACCGCACCGATATTCTCGCACGCGGACCAATTCTTAATAATATGGCGATCAAGAATAAAACAATTAACCTTACCTTTGACAATGCAGGCACCGGCCTCACCTCTCTTGACAACAAACCCCTCACACACTTTGAAATCGCAGGCAACAAATACCCTTGGACCGAAGCAACCGCCAGCATCACATCACCCAACACCATCACCCTTAGTTCACCCAAAGTCCAAGAACCCGTTGCTATGCGTTTTGCCTGGCACAAATCAGCTGAACCTAACCTCGTCAATTCTGCCGGCCTGCCCACCTCTGCGTTCCGCGAAGGATCACCACCGCAGTACGACATCCTCAACATCCTTGGCACGCTTGCCCCCGAAACCAAGAACTACCAAATTGTTTATATCGCAGACCTGAACAAAGCTAATCTCGAAATCTCCTACGATATAGACAATTCAGATAGTACACCAGCTTTCGATCGCATCGCTTATCTCCTCGAGCTCACAAACGACTCTGGCACCCAATACGCTTACGTTTCCATGGATGCTTTTACCGACAACCCTAAACACGTCGGTATCCCCACCGTCAACAGCGGCGCCTTCTTCCAGCAACGACTCAAAAACCTCAATGTTTACACCAGCAATCGTAGTATTCCAAATGCACTAAATCTTAACGGCAATATCGAATTCTGGTCTACCAACTATGGCGACGATAACCACGCTCGTCTCCCTAAGGCATCCTCTGAGAAGTTTGATTTCGGCGACAAACCTTCAACCTCAGGGACTTACGGCTCCATGCAAATCCACCTCACTAATACGCAACAAACACTCTTTGCAATCAATCACTGGAAGGCCGGCCCTGACAACATCGATATCGGTATCGGCAACCAACCGCAGAACAATCCAGACTGGACGTTCTCGAAGTCTGGCAAAAACTACACCACCAAAAAACTAACCGTTCTTGTCCGACCCAAGAAGTAGATCGCCAATACTCTGCAACAATACAATCACACACAGGTGCTTGACTCTCCGCAAGCACCTGTTTTTTAATCACTTCTCACCATCACGACCATCCGTGCCGCCCAACATCAAATCTCCGACAAACATTCCGACTGGAATCGATCCCAGCATCATCATCGACCATCCAGCAAAAATCAGGTCGATCCCCACAATTAATCCCGGCACCCACAATGCGTCACTCGGCCAAAATGCCCAAATCAATCCCGCCAAGAACAAGTTAATCACGCCCGAGACCACAACCCACCCTCCATGTTTCCCGCCGGCTTTTGTTCCTACCGCCAAGCGCAATCCCCCCGTAAACAAAAAGTAAAACGATAACACAATCGTCACTGCATACGCACCCTGAATTGGCTCAAAGATTAACAACCCCCCCGCAATCACCGTAACCACGCCGATCACAATCAACCACAACGCATGCCAACCCCGCTGAGACACAAACCCATTCACCACCTCTACAATCCCTGCAAACAAAAGTAGCCAACCTATAAACAACGTCGCACCAATTGTTCCAAGCCCTGGCAGAATAACAGCTAAAATGCCAATTATAGTAATAATGATACCAATGAACATAAACCAACCCCGTCCCATATTGTTTGGGTTTAGCGCATGCACTTGTCGTGCGGTGCCGCCATCTGGTGTATTCTGGTTTGGCTGTCCCCCACCACCTACCCTACTTTGTTCATTTGGCAACTGTTCTTCACTCATCATGCACCACCTATATCGCTGCGAACCCATCCCGTCTTCCACTACATCGACCGAGCTTCTGCGCAACCCACAATGATCACCTTGATCTCATGACATCATCCCAATAACCACATAACAGCCCTGCCTCAATCACGAAAAAAGCAGACGCCTTCGCATCTGCTCATCATTCACAAGAACATCTTCTTCAAGCCCACACACTCCGCGGGTATGGATCTTTCCAGAATTACGGGAGAACCACTTCCAATAGACAGGAGATTACTTCCGGGGAGAGCTATTTCAATTCCACCGACCAATAGGCATGATCCAGAAAACCTTTCCAGCTTTCATATTTCTCATGCCCCAGTCGTATGTGCAGTACCGGATTATGCGGCGGCTTCACCGGCTTGGTCCGCAACTTCATCCCAGCTTGCTCCGGCGTCCGACCGCCCTTCTTCGTATTGCACCGCACGCAACAGCACACCAGATTCACCCAACTACTCCCGCCACCTTGGCTACGTGGCTTCACATGGTCGAGCGACAACTCACTCGTCGGAAACTGTTTACCGCAATACTGACAGCAACCATGGTCTCTCGCGAAAATATTCCGCCGGTTCAGTTTTACATCTTGGCGTGGCATCCGGTCATAACCCAGCAGCCGAATCACCTTCGGCACCGCCAACTCCATGCGCACCGTTTGGATCCATTCATATTTATGAGCCGCGAAATCTTCGTACTGTTCTCGGTACTCGCCGATCTCGCTCCATGAATCAAAATCATGCCCCGTGTACGATCCATCATCCACACGAATCACCTCCGCCAGATCGCGCACCACCAGCGAAAACGCCCGCCGGGCGTCGATCACACGGATCGCCGTCCACAACTTGTTGAGGACCAGTACATGACTATTCAGCGCCGTCGCCTGTCCATCCATGCTTGCTTCCAAACTTTCCGAGGCAGCCCGCAACCGTGCTCTGCTCCGCCTCACTTTTTTATGATCCAACAAACGTATGATTCAAATACACAAACACTTAAAAACTCACCACTTGAAATGATGTGCAAATCCTAAACAAGATCCCCCTAACACGCAAAGAAAAAGTCACAATTGGCCCCTTCTGACGCAATCCTAACGCCTAAACGGCCCTCTCCCATATCAATATCAGCATCATCAAGCCACCCACCACAGAATCGCCCGATTCCGCACGCTATCAGCCGCAGAAGAATGCAAGTCCGATTACCAAGATCACACTCTAACTCGCCGAACACCAGACCAACCCACTAAGACATCCAGTCAGCCAGCAGAATTCCCCACACTCTCCCCAATCAGGCTTTTTTCGCCGCAGAATCCACTCAAAACCCCATCCTGTTTGATTCCAGCTGCATCTTGCATTAAATTACGCGACCCTCAGTCGTTATGAGTCAGGATCAATGGTTCTGGCCAACGGATTTGGGGACAAACTCTGGGCGAATGCCAGAGCGGCCAAATGGGACGGGCTGTAAACCCGTTGGCGTTAGCCTACGTTGGTTCGAATCCAACTTCGCCCATCAAGTGTAACCCCTTGTGAAAGCAAGGGGTTATCTTTTTGGGATTCTAGCGGAATAGAGGGGAATTCATTCTCTTCCACTTCCTCCTGATTCCCCCTAAATCTACCTAACAAAGGCAAGCTCTGCACCGGATTGTGCACCGCTTCCGTATCCGCCAGATTCGATACGCGCCCAACAGCCTCCACGAAGTCACTATCCCGAACAATACCGTAATGCTCAATCGCGATTGCCTGCCCATGTCCGATCCATGCTGATTCAAGCGTTGGCCCATATTCTCGCAACACATCAGTCGCCGCGCTTGCTCGCATGTTCTTCCATGTTAAGCCCTTCACAACCGCAACGCTCGCCTTCTCACCTAACCGCCGTAATGGAACAGATAAGTTTGTATGCCCTCTAATCGTTTTATCAAAAATATACACGTCCCCCTCTGCTGCCTGCTCATATAGAATCTCAAGCTCTGTACGGATTTCAGGGAACAATGGAATTACCCGCCGGCCCCGCCCTGATCCCTCCGTCTTGGGTGAAAGTACTGTCAACTTACCATCACCCCAATTCACATGATCCCACGTCATACCCTTGATCTCAGAAGGAATACGCAGCCCGCCATATCGACCTAATACCAATAGCAGCCGCCACTCTTGAGAGGGCGCATGCTGCAATAACTGAATCATTATGCCATGCTCAATATACCGTCGCTTCTCCTCGTTTCCGTACACTGCAACTTTAATCCCCTTGTGGGCAAAAGGGTTCCGCTCGACCCAGCCCGCTGCCTCACCGTAGGCGAATATCTGGCGTGCCAAACCACAGCACTTCCGGCAAGTAGCATCACTCAAACATTCATCCCGACCCACGGCCTTCTTTGATCGCAAATCTGATTGAAAATCTAGCGCATCCGCCGGCGTAATTTCATTGGTTGGCTTTGATCGCTTGAAGTAAGCATATAAGTGATTCACTGCCCGCCTGTACGTCGGCAATGTTGCCGGCTTCACGCTTCCACGTTTTCCAGCAATAAACCGCTCACATAAACCCTCAAGCGTTGCGATCACCTGTGCTTCTTTTGACTCGCACAATCCAACCCCCACCAACCGCCCATAAATATCCTCTGATACCTCAGCAATCCATGCCTGTGTTTTGCCCGTCGGTCGAGTTCCTGTTTTCACGCTATGCACCAGATCATCAACGAACACCTGAATCTGGCGAGCCTGTCGCATCGTTACCGTACCCAGTCGCAATGACCTCCTTCGCCGACCATCTAACGAAAATTGAATCGTCCGCGCCCCAGTCTGCTTGCTTGTCGAAATACTACTCATCCCACATTCTCCTCTCAATCCGGCATCTTATCGACGACGTCGATCTTGCTTCACCTTTAAACCTAGCAATTCCGCCAATTCATTGAGCCGTTCTTCTTTAAACATCATGCTTCCAGCAAAGAACCTTGATATTGTCGATTCATTGACACCTAACATGCGTGACAGATCAGCCTGTGAATAAACCGACTCTTTGGTCGCTTGTCGGATCTGATCACAAAAAGATTGCTTTCTATTTTTGGTCATTATTTTCAACTTACAGCCTACTTGCTTTTCATGCAAGGATTTTTATGCGTTACTAATATCCTCTTCCAGAGAACCTACTTGCGTAAACCAAAAATCAACTTCTGGTATACGTTTTTTTGCCAAGTACGTTCCGTCAATGTAAACACAGCTATCGCCCCATGCTGCATTCTGATAATCGATCAAGTCCTTGTCGTCTATCCTTCGTATTAGTCCCATTCTCATGCCTTTGCATACTTGCTTTGTGTTTAGCTTCGTTTTGCTTGTGATGGAATTATTACGTATGTCAGTTACGAGCAATCCTTGTGGATTGGTAAGCGTTTTAGGATACGCCAACCAATGCCGGATCAACATATCTTCAGTCAAGCTATCAATATGCAGTGCCCTCGCTACAGCACGATGGATTCCCAACTTGATCATTAATTGAACAACATCATCAAGAGATATATTGTTGTCTTTTCTATTTTCTTTGTATTTGGGGCTACTCCAAACTACCATATTTGTGCTTTTTTCTACTCTCTTTAGGCTCTCTACAACCCTATTTTGGTGTGCTCTACTACCCCCATTATTTTCTAAAAGGATGTAGTCTAGAGTAGCCTCTTTAGCGTTTAAAAGGGAATGGTTTGAAGCCCTCATCTTATGCACAATTCGATAGCGATTGGTTTGACCTCGTCCACCTCCCTCTTGAACTTTCTCAATCAATCCGGCCTTAACTAGTGGGCCAAGTCCATGTTTCCGCACTGAGTGCCCATTTGCTAAACCCGTCAATCCAATAAGCTTGCTCATGCCGGGCCAAACAATCCCATCATCGTGAAAATTATGACGAATCAGCGCAATATAGGCCATCATTGCGGCACGGTTTAGTTTGGCTAGCTGGTTCAATACAGTTAGATCATTGGGTAATTGCCCGAAATGTCCTTTGTATTTTCCGTCCTTCACAATTTCACCCTGCTTCTCTTTCAGATCTACAAATTGATATTGATTCGTCTTGCCACGACCACGACCTTTCTCAACTACTTCAATTAGCCCCGCTTTGATAAGTGGTGTGATCCCCCACTTCCGTACAGATGATGCATCTGCCAGACCTGAAAGCTGAGCAATACGCTTTGCCCCTATACTAACAATCCATTCATCAGTACTATCATTACAGGCGACAAGTACAAGATAAACAATCAAAGCCGCGGGTTTTAACTCAATAAGCCGACCCGACTCTACATGCTCAACCGGTAGCTGACCGAAGATTTTCCCGTCATCATCGGCGGCCACGACTAATACCCGCATCACGAATAAATGCTTCTTCCTGTAATACGAAATCTTCAATCGCTTGCCGCGTAAATTTCTGCAACCGACCAATTCGTAAACTCTTGAGCTTACCTGCCTTGGCTAGTGAACGAACAGTTTTTGAGCAACACCCTAGCAATACTGCCACATCCTCCGCATCTAGCAGCAGCGACACTTGATCACTCTTGCGAGTGTTCCATTTTGTTCTTAATATATTCTTTGACATTTCTACAATTATCCTTTTATTCTTTAAGAAAAAGGTGATTGGGAATAATAGCTGCCGCCAGTACTATGGTGGCGTTTTAAATAGAGTGAATTGTTCTGTGTACAATCTCTACATCATTGAACAGAATGCAGCATAGCCTGAATATGCATCAAACTATATCTCTCTCATTACAACATACCAAGCGATTAACATACCGTTAGTCCACCGCAACATGACGGATAGAGCATAAAGCTTCTTACACTTTCTCCTGATCATCAATTGGCGTACGCAAACGCAATGCCTTTTCAACCGTATCAGGGTTGAAAAGCAGCCGCCTGCCTGCATGAATATATGGCAAGCGCCCTGCTTTCGCTTCTCGCAATAGCCACTTCTTGGGTAAGCCTAGCAGAGACGCCAAAGCTGTAACATCAATGTACTTAGGTCTTTTTTCCATAGCCGCATCATGACGGCCCAGAATCAATATGCAACAAGCCCCCGATCACTTTTCCGCTTTAGGAGTAACTTTTCCTCTTTCCGCCTCCCTTTTCCTGTTTCATTTCCGCTTTTTACTTCGCCAATAATCAAGTATGTGCTTAGTTTCGTCAGGCCACCTCTCATAAACATCTTCAAGCATATACTCCCACTGTTTTTTCCCATCAGGCATCCTTCGTCTTATATATCCATTTGAAGCAGCTTTACGTAGAGTATCCGCATTAATAGCAACACCATCACCTTTAAAGAATCTCGTGGGCTGCCAACTATCAAAATACGTCAAATCTTCTTTATTTATCTTGCCATTAACCGCATGAGTTCCAGGTGAATTGCCAACAATATCATCGTTCAGAAAACCTGCTAATCGTTCATCGTCTGCAAGTATACTATTGATGAAGCTAATCGCATTTTCAATTATTGAATGGCCCCATAGAACCATCGCACATTCTACGTTTGCGTTCTGATAGACACTTAAAACCCTATATAGATCTGAATAATCCCGTTGCTTAATCTTTATGTATTTTGGTTGGACTAAAGCACTTGCAGGTTGTACATACTTTTCAAAAACGCAAATTTCAGACGGCATTACAATTTCACACCCACTTAACGGAAATCGAGGAGATAAGATGCTACTTAAATCTTCTTTATCAAGTTTTTCATATCTATTATTCAATACAAAAACATAGCGTTCTAATTTAACTAACCAAGCAGGTATGCCCCAGTTTTTACATGCAGTAAGAGACATTGCAGCATTAATATACGGCTCTATCCCAGATATAATCCTATGAAAACGTATGTATTTGTTGTAGTCAAAATCAAAACTACCATAAACAAACATATCCCCTCGATAAACTTCGTAGCAAATTAGTTTATAGCTATCCTGAATGGTATTCAGTGAAGACATAAGCATATTACTAACGATGTAATTTGCTCTACGATAAATCGGATCACTTGGATAAAGATCTTTGGGAAGCGTCCTAAGATCAAATGCACATATAGCTAAATCCCCACTCACATTAGCACGATATGCTATCAGTTCATCATGTATAATTTTAAGCTGTCGGCGAGAAATACTATCACCATTCATTATGCACCTGCCAATAAACTGGAAACCGATCCAGAAAGTCCATCCACAGATGCTAGGATTTCCTTTCTGAATCGTTCATTGCTGGCCTGCAGCGTCCCTATAACCAGTTTACATAAACCCACACAAATCGTACAACCCAATGCAAAACACTTAATGAAAACCTAGAATTTACAAATACAATCAATAGTACCTTCTAAGATTTCCGCATACATACATTACTCACTCCTAAGATATGAAATCAGAGCAATATCCCTAAATACTATTGCAATTTCTATCGTATTAAGGTTTACAAACTTTACAAACTTTTGATCGTGTATCTTATTTTACCTTATGACACCCCACTCAAATTTTTGAATACACACCTAAAACCCTCATCATCCCGTGAAGATTAAATATATCTTCTTCTGTATGGCTCTCTATCACCAATGTATTCTGCACTTCAGCAAACGATATGCATGCGAGCGTTATTTCCTCACCAACAGTATCTTCGCCTAACGGTATTAGTTGAAGCCGAGAGCACAGGCGGCAATATACATTCTTCAACTACGAAGCAATTTACATCACATCTAACACTAATGATCTGTTAGCCCTTCAGACTCATTATACATACGAAATGCCTCCACTTTCAGAAATACTTTTATAACCCAATGTGCAATTGGACCAAATTTCTAGCACATCAATACTGCGATACAAACCCCTATACAATAGATGGAAAGTAATAAAAACATGGCGTGCCTTTGTAGGCAACGCCGTGTTTAACTCCATGAGCAAGCGAAGGTCATGGGCTCTTGTAATGTGTATGTTTCGTAATAAATGAAGGTCTAGAAGCTGATTCTAATA